>NZ_SOGO01000032.1:0-30980 GCF_004403415.1 Cryobacterium sandaracinum | reverse complement strand
GCCCTACGGCCGAGGTTTTTGGCATTTGACATTGTGCACGCTGTTGAGTTCTCAAGGATCGGACGCACTCGACTTCAAACCCACCAAGGGGCTGTCGCTTCGAGGCAACCTGTAAAACTTACCCACCCGACTAATCTCTGTCAAATCACGGAAAGCAGCCGATTCCGAGTGCGCCAAAGCGACTCGAAATCATCTACATACGCGACCTGACGACCAGCCGAAGAGAGATATTATTTTGGTTTAAACCCGAACTCTCCCAAGTCGGGAGGATATTCGAGAAAAAACTAAATCTTCGTCCCACTTGAGGCCGGGAAGCTCTGCGGCTTTCCGCACCTGTGGGGTGACTAGAGAGACATTACGGTGAATTTTGGGGGTGCGCAACTCCCTCCCGCATCCCGGGCGTGTCGGCTCCGGCGCCCTGGCGGAAGCCCCCAGGTGCGGGCCTCACGGCGGTCCGGCGCGTCTCAGCGTCCGGTCGAGACCGTGACGGTGAACTTGGCGTTCCGACCGACCTGGTGTGTCGGCCCGACCAATCGCGTCAGCGCGGGGCGATAACCGAGGTGGGTGTTCCACACACTCCACAGTTCACCACCGGGCTGCAACACTCGTCCGGCATCCTCGAACAGTTTCAGGGCTATGCCGGCATGGACCGACGAGCCGATGTGAAAGGGCGGGTTCAGCACAATCAGTTCGGCCGAGGCATCCGGTTGGCTCTGGAGCGCGTCATCCCGCACGACCGTGACCCGGTCGGCGAGCGCATTGGCCACCATGGTGGCCCGCGCGGAGGCGACGGCCGCGGCCGACTGGTCGGTGGCGGTCACCCGCAGGGCGGGACGGCGTCGGGCGAGGGTGGCGGCGAGCACCCCGGTGCCGCAGCCGAGGTCGATGGCGCTCCGAGCATCCGTTTTCATACGATCAAGGAACTCAAGCAGGTAGCGCGTTCCGATATCGACGGTCGCGCCGGCAAACGCAGCCCCGTGGGCGCAGATCGTGAGTCCCAGGTCGGCGTGCTCCACAGAATTCGGCCAGGTGGACACCGTCGGCTGAGTTGCGGAGGCAGTCGGAGCCGCTGCCCTGAGTACCCGCGACTTTTGCCGGGCCGACGAGACCTGCAGCTCGCCGAAGTGCTGGCGGAGCACCGCGTTCATGGTCGGCGTCATGTGCTTGATGCGTCCGCCGGCGATCACCACCACATCCGGTGCCGCGAAACGACGGATGGCGTCGGCGAACTCATCGAGCGCCGCCAGACTGCGCGGCAGCTGGATCAGCACCACCCGCGCGTTCGTCAGCAGTTCTTCGCCCAGGATGAGGGAGCGGTAGGAATCGGCGAGTCCGGCGTCGGCCGCATTCAGGGTGAGGGCCAACTCCCCAGAGAGGACATCCTGGTGCACCCGGATTCCCCGGGCCCCGGCCAGTGCGGCCGCGCCCAGGGTGAGAGCGCCATAGCGGTCCTCGATCACCACGACCTCGCCGGATCCTGCCTCGGCCAGCACGCCGGCCGCCTCGTCGAGGATCAGGCGGTCGCTCGCATCCACGGCGAAGAGATTGTCCGCTTCCACGTCGGGGAAACGCCTCAGGCGGTCAAAGGAAAAATCAGGCATTGCCTCAGGCTAGCCCGCAGGTGCGGCTACTTCTCGTCGCCGATCGGGCGGGAACCCAAGGGGCGCCAGATCACGATCTGGTTGGACCGGCGCGTGCGCGTACCGGCCCGCATCGAGATGACCTCACCGGCCGAGCCGGCCGCGAAGATGCGGCGGCCCGGACGGTTGAGCAGTTCATCGGCCAGCGCAGACTCCAATTCGCGCAGCCGCGATTCGAGCGTGCGCACGTGGTCCTCGAGGTCAATGATGCGACGGATCCCTTCCAGGCTCACACCCTCGGCACCGAGCTCCGCGATCTCGCGGAGCTTGGCCACATCCCGCATCGAGTACCGGCGAGACCGACCGGGGGTGCGGTCGGGACTCACCAGCCCCAGGCGATCGTATTGGCGCAGCGTTTGCGGGTGCATGCCCGCAAGCTCGGCGGCCATCGAGATTACGAAAACCCGGGTGTTCTCGTCCACCGTCAGTCTCTCGCCTTCGCGAGGAGTTCGTCGCGCGGATTCTCCTTCGGCAGTGCTTCCGCGAAGGCCGCGAGTTTCTCTTCGGCGTCCTTCGACAGATGAGACGGAACGGCAACCTGAACCTCCGCCAGCAGGTCCCCGGTGCCCTTGGGCGTCACGACGCCACGCCCCTTGACGCGCAGCACGCGCCCGCTCGGGGTGCCCGGGGCGATGCGCAGTTTGACCGGCGCTCCGCCCAACGTCGGCACCTCGATAGTGGCGCCGAGCGCGGCCTCGACGAACGTGACCGGAACGGAGACCCGCAGGTTCAGCCCATCGCGTTCGAAGACCGGGTGCTTGCGCACGTTCACCGTGAGTACGATGTCGCCGGACTCGCCGCCGTCAGGGCTGTGCTGCCCCTGGCCGCGGAGCTTGATCTTCTGCCCGTCGGCCACCCCGGCCGGGATCTTCACCTTGATGGCGCGGCCATCCTGCGTTTGCAGGGTGATCTGGTCACCGTGCGTGGCCGTGATGAAGTCGACCGTTGTCGACGCGATCACGTCGCGGCCGCGAGTCGGCCCGCCGTAGCCGCGGAACCCGCCGCTCGAGGTGCCGAAACCGCCGCCACCCTGACCGCGGCCGAACATGCCGCCGAGGAGGTCGTCGAAACCGCCCTGCTCATAGGAGTAGCCGGGCTGTTGTTGCCGCGCGCCCCCACCGAACATGCCTCCGAAGACATCATCGAAGCCTCCGGCCTGCCCGCCACCGGGGCGCGGGGCGGTGAAGCGGGCCCCACCGCCCATCGCGCGCACAGCATCGTATTCCTTGCGTTGGGCAGGGTCACCGATCACCGAGTGTGCCTCGCTGATCTCCTTGAACGTCGCCTCGGCCGCAGGGTTGCCCGGATTGGAGTCCGGGTGATACGTGCGGGCGAGCTTGCGATAGGCCTTCTTCAGCTCGGCCGGGGTGACGTCCTTTGACACACCCAGGATCTTGTAAAAGTCCTTATCGAACCAGTCCTGGCTAGCCATCGCTCGGTACCTGCACGACGACCTTGGCCACGCGCAGGAGCGACGAGCCGAGGAAGTAGCCGGTCTCGATCACGTCACCGACGGTCTCCGACTCGATGCCCGCGGTGGGCAGCTGGAAGATCGCCTCGTGGATGGTCGGATCGAACGGTTCGCCGACCGTGCCGAAGGACTTCACGCCCAGGCGCTCGACGCTCCCCCGCAGTTTCGCGGCGATCGTGCTGAACGCCGAGTCTTCGACCAGGTCGCCGTGCTTCTCAGCGCGGTCGAGATCGTCGAGCACGGGAATCAGGCCCTTTACGACATCCACGGTGACGCGCTCACGCTCGACCTCGCGGTTGGCCTCGGTGCGGCGACGGTAGTTGGCGTACTCCGCGGTGACCCGCTTGAGGTCGGCGAGGTGCTCGCTCGTGGGCTCGTCGACTTCCCGCGTGGCGGCATCCAGGATGTCTTGGACCGTCAGCTCGTCCTCTTCGATACCCTCGGCGGACGCCTCGTCGAAGTCCTCGACACTCACACCTTCGGCTTCCGCCTCGGCGTCGGCCCCGGGGGCACCCTCAGTGGATGCCCCCTCGTCAAACGGCTCGTCGCCAGGACGCTTGTTGTCGTCTGCCATTACTTCTTGGTCTCGTCTTCGTCGTCGACGACCTCGGCGTCAACCACGTCTTCGTCGGAGCCGGCCGCGTCGGCGGTCGGCTCGGAGTCGGTTGGGGCACCGGCCGCGGCATCCGCCTGGCTGGTCTTGTAGATGGCCTCGCCGAGCTTGCCCTGGCTCTCGTTGAGCTTGTCGAAGGCCGTCTTCACGGCCGCATCGTCGTCGCCGACGAGAGCGGCCTTGAGGGCGTCGACGTCGGCCTGAACCTCGGACTTCACGTCCTCGGGCAGCTTCTCGTCGTTCTCCTTGATCAGCTTCTCGATCGAGTAAGCGAGCTGCTCCGCCGTGTTGCGGGTCTCGGCTGCCTCGCGACGGCGCTTGTCCTCGGCGGCGTGCTCTTCGCCCTCGCGCACCATGCGCTCGATGTCTTCCTTCGCGAGCGAAGATCCGCCCGTGATGGTCATCGACTGTTCCTTGCCGGTGCCCTTGTCTTTGGCAGACACGTGCACGATGCCGTTGGCGTCGAGATCGAAGGTAACCTCAACCTGCGGGATGCCGCGCGGGGCCGGCGCGATGCCGGTCAGCTCGAACGTGCCGAGGTTCTTGTTGTCGCGGGTGAACTCGCGCTCGCCTTGGAAGACCTGGATCGCGACGGACGGCTGGTTGTCGTCGGCTGTGGTGAAGGTCTCGCTGCGCTTGGTCGGGATGGCCGTGTTGCGCTCGATCAGGCGCGTCATGATGCCGCCCTTGGTCTCGATGCCGAGGCTCAGCGGGGTGACGTCGATGAGCAGGACATCTTTGCGCTCACCCTTCAGCACGCCGGCCTGCAGTGCGGCGCCAACGGCGACGACCTCGTCCGGGTTGACGCCCTTGTTCGGGTCCTTGCCACCGGTCTCGGCCTTGACGAGCTCGTACACGGCGGGCATGCGGGTGGAGCCACCGACGAGAACGACGTGGGCGATATCTTCCACCTTGACCCCGGCTTCACGGATGACGTCCTGAAACGGCTTCTTCGTGCGGTCGAGCAGGTCTTCGGTCATCTTCTCGAACTGGGCGCGGGTGAGCGTCTCGTCGAGGTTGGCCGGGCCATTCTCGGTCAGGGAGAGGTACGGCAGCTGGATGCTCGTCGACATGCTGCTCGAGAGTTCCTTCTTGGCCTGCTCGGCGGCTTCCTTGAGGCGCTGCTTGGCGATCTTGTCCTTGGAGACGTCGACGCCGGTGGTTTCCTTGAACTTCTTGATCAGGTGATCGACGATGCGCTGATCCCAGTCGTCGCCGCCGAGGCGGTTGTCACCGGCAGTCGACCGCACCTGAATGGTGGAGAAGTCGTCGTCCTTGCCTACCTCGAGGAGGGAGACGTCGAAGGTTCCGCCGCCGAGGTCGAAGACCAGGATGAGCTCGTCTTCTTTGCCACGGTCGAGGCCGTAGGCGAGTGCGGCCGCGGTCGGCTCGTTGATGATACGCAGCACGTTAAGGCCGGAGATCTCGCCGGCCTCCTTGGTGGCCTGGCGCTCGGCATCATTGAAGTACGCGGGAACGGTGATGACGGCATCCGTCACCTTGTCGCCCAGGTACGCCTCGGCATCGCGCTTGAGCTTGGCCAGGATGCGGGCCGAAACTTCCTGCGGGGTGAACTTCTTGTCGTCGATGGCGACATTCCAGTCGGTGCCCATGTGGCGCTTGACCGACGCGATGGTGCGGTCGACGTTGGTGACGGCCTGGCGCTTGGCGGTCTCGCCGACCAGCACCTCGCCGTCTTTGGTGAAGGCGACGACGGACGGCGTGGTCCGGAAGCCTTCGGCGTTTGCGATGACGGTGGGTTCTCCACCTTCGAGGACGGCCACCACAGAGTTGGTGGTTCCGAGGTCGATGCCTACTGCACGGGCCATGTGTGCGTTCTCCTTTAAAGTATGTTCTCAGCTCGATTTCACAGAGTTGAGTGGTGCTGGCTCAAGTGTGCCAGTGTCCCAAATCGAAAGTCAAGCCACGCACCTGAGAGTTGAGCGTGAACGACTCAACTTTGAGATTTCGTGCAATCGATGGTCTCCGGCCACCCACATCCACTAGCCTCAGCGCATGACCGTGATCGCGGAGCAGGGCAGCACGGATGCCCGGGAGCTGCCAGACAAAACGAGCAGACGCCGCGTAGTGGCCTGGAGCTTCTGGGACTGGGGCTCTGCCGCGTTTAATGCGGTGGTCACCACCTTCGTCTTCACCGTCTACATCACGGGCAGCTCGTTCGGCGACAAAGACGTCATTTCCGCCCAGCTCGGTTGGGCCCTCGCCATCGCCGGCTTGCTGGTAGCGGTGCTGGCCCCGATCACCGGACAGCGCTCGGACACCTCCGGGCGGCGCAAGCTGTGGCTCGGCGTCAACACGTTCATCGTGGTGGGCCTCACCGCGGCGATGTTCTTCGTGGAGGCGTCACCGAGCTTCCTGCTGCTCGGCCTCGTTCTGGTGGCCGCCGGCAACGTCTTCTTCGAGTTCGCCAGCGTCAACTACAACGCCATGCTGTCCCAGGTCTCGACCGCGCGCACCATCGGCAGGGTCAGCGGTTTCGGTTGGGGCATGGGCTACATCGGCGGCATCGTGCTGCTGCTCATCGTGTACTTCGGTTTCATCAGCCCCGACGTGGGTCTGTTCGGGGTGACCAGCGAGAACGGCCTCTCGGTGCGGGTCACGATGCTCATCGCGGCCGCCTGGTTCGGCCTGTTCGCCCTGCCGGTGCTGTTCTCGGTTCCCGAATACCGTTCTCCCGTTGCGGTGCGCCGGCCCCGGGTGAGCTTCCTCCGTTCCTACGTCGTGCTCGGGCAGGACATCATTCGGCTCTGGAAGACCAGCCGCCAGACGGTGTACTTCCTGATCGCGAGCGCGATCTTCCGCGACGGCCTGGCCGGGGTTTTCACCTTCGGCGGGGTGCTCGCGGCATCCGTCTTCGGATTCTCACCCGGCGAGGTGATCATCTTCGCTATCGCCGCCAATGTCGTGGCGGGCCTGGCCACCATCATCGCCGGCGCGCTTGACGACCGGGTCGGCGCAAAGCCGATCATCGTGACCGCCCTGATCGGCCTGATCGTGTTCGGCAGCATCGTATTCCTGCTGCACGACGGCGGTCAGATCGTGTTCTGGACCGCCGGCCTCGCCTTGACGCTCTTCGTCGGGCCGGCCCAGTCGGCCAGCCGCACCTTCCTGGCACGCCTGATCCCGGCCGGCCGGGAGGGTGAGGTCTTCGGGCTCTACGCCACGACGGGCCGCGCGGTGAGCTTTCTGGCGCCGACCATGTTCGCCCTGACGGTGACGATCTTCGGCGAAACCTATTGGGGCATCCTCGGACTTATGTTGGTTTTGCTCGTGGGGCTGCTTCTCCTGCTTCCGGTGAAGGCCCGCCAGGACCAGATTGGCTAACGGATGCGGGTGGCCTCGTTGTGCTCGACCAGCACCCAGGTGGAACCCTCGTCGTTGGAGACCCAGCCCTCCCAGGCGTAGGCGTCAGGTGTGATCGAGACGAAGTTCCAGCGGATCGGGCGGCCGTCGGTGCCCGTGCCGTCCTGGCGCAGGCCGTTGCGGTGGGGGGTCGCCACGAGGTGGCAGTACTCGCCGGATGCCGGGGCGAAATAGCTGACCCGCCACACGCCGGCGTAGGAATCATAGACTCGCACGGCCGTGGCGACGGTCTCGAAGCCGGTCGGGTGCGAGTCGCTCACGACGACCTCGACGTCTTGCACCGCACGCCCGTCGAGCACGAAGTCGACGATCCAGGTGAATTCGCGCCCGGTCCATTCGCCGGTCGTCTCGTCGAGGAGGGACCCGGTGGCGGCCCAGGCGCCGACCAGCTGGCCGAAGCGGCGCATCCGCCCCGGGTAGTCGGCTGTCGGTCCCGGCGCGACGAGCGCCTCGGCAAAGCTGGGCACGGATGTGGTCATGGGCCGATTTTACCGGGCGCGTGTTGCATGCGTGTGAACCGGGCTACTCGGCTCCGGTGGTCGATCCCATCGAGGCCTCCCGCACATCCGTGCAGTGGAAGTTCTGGAACGACCGCGACGCGGTCGGCCCGCGCTGGCCCTGGTAGCGGGAGCTGTATTCGCTTGAGCCGTAGGGACGTTCGGCGGGCGAACTCAGCCGGAAGAAGCAGAGCTGACCGATCTTCATGCCGGGCCACAGCTTGATCGGCAGGGTGGCGACGTTGCTCAACTCGAGCGTCACGTGGCCGGTGAAACCGGGATCGATGAAGCCGGCGGTCGAGTGGGTGAGCAGGCCGAGCCGGCCGAGCGAGCTCTTGCCCTCCAGCCGCGCGGCGACGTCGTCGGGCAGGGTGACCTTCTCGTAGGTGGACCCGAGTACGAACTCACCGGGGTGCAGGATGAACGGTTCGCCCGCGGCGGTCTCGATCAACCGGGTCAGATCGGGCTGGTCTTCGGCCGGATCGATATAGGGGTACTTGTGGTTGTCGAAGAGGCGGAAGAAGCCGTCGAGTCGCACGTCGATACTCGACGGCTGAATCATGTCGGCCTGGTACGGCTCCAGACGGATTCGTTCCGCGTTGATTTCAGCCTTGATTTCGCGATCCGAGAGCAGCACGGTTCCAGCCTAACGGCGCGGACTTGATATGCTGGCACGGTTCCGTTCCGGGCTTGCCTGCGCGACGGACATGCGGATGTAGTTCAATGGTAGAACTTCAGCTTCCCAAGCTGATAGCGCGGGTTCGATTCCCGTCATCCGCTCACTTGTCATATTTCCCGGTCCTGTTGACACGTTGCTGCGTACGTGAGTGGTTGTTGCAACTTCTTGATCCGGATTCGTGAACACAGCTGTAGCTCCATGGCAGTTCTCAAGGGTCCCAAGCTGATCGTCCGGGAAAGATGACCCTGTCGACGCTCGTTGAAAAGTAGTCCGTTGTGTCAGTTCTCACGGAAGTCAGGACTCGTCTCTTCATTCCTCGGACTGACCCCGCCGGCAGATCGCATGTTCGCAATTCTTGGCTGTTTGGGCGGGGTTTTCCTCAAGTGGAGGGTCGTTCTGGGGCAAGTCCAGAGGAGTTCGCCTCGGTTTACGCGTCAACAGCTAAGACACGAGCTGGCCAGGCTCAGACTCGACCAGCACCCGGCCCAGCCTTTCGGCCAGAGTGCCTGATCCCGCTCGACCGTATTTGTCACTAACGTATTGATGCCATCTCGACGGGTGCCTTGGTAGCGGCCCCACCGTCCAGATAGTGCGCTTCTGCCGGTCAAGTTCTTCAACCAGCCACGATACTTGTCTGCCCATGTTGCGCCGGGCAGCGCCTGAAAGGCCACTGACCCCCCACGCGGCAATCACCACGTCTGCTTCACCGACCAACAACTCAATCGCATCACGCGCTTGTATCCAGGACTGCATATCTGACGCCAGAGGACCAATCTGGTCCACACTTTTTGTTGGAAGCGGAAACATGTTCGCGACTGCAATGCTGCAACAGTCGAGGGCGACCGCGGCAGCGGCTAGGTGTCTGAGCGTCGCCGCACCTCCGGTTGTCGGCGGGTTCAGGAGAATTGCACCCAGCACTCTGTCAGGGCCAAGTCCGTCAGGCAAGATCGTTGCGAGCATCAGACTGTGATCAAAGTCGAGCTAAACGACCGGCCAAGATTCCGTCAATAAGATATCGGGCTCGGACGGGTGAAGTATCGGGGGGAAGAAAGCGAACAACCGATAGGGCTGCGTAGTCTGCGTCAAGCTCGAAGGAATACCAGCGCCGATTTAGCGCCTCAGCCACCGACCCAGTCGTATTTGATCCGCTGAAGAAGTCGACGACGACGTCGCCGGGGTCTGTGAGCATCTCGATGAAGAACTCAGGGAGTTTTGACGGAAATCGCGCTGGATGACCCAGAAGCCCCAACGCCTTACACGCCCTAAGGTATGTGTCGTTCGACTGGCTGTTGGGGATAGACAGCAGATTGGAGGGCAGCGCCCCGCCATTGTCGCGCGCGAAAGCCTCACCAATGTTGTGTTCTGACGGCCGACCCTTGGGCGTGTAGTGCTTCGCTGGATCCTTCAACAGCGACTTCATGGACTTGGAGTACGGGACTCTCACCTTGCTGACGTCTGCTTTCGGGAACTCCGCCTTTGACAACCACCAGACCGTATTTACGGAGTCCTTCGCTCGAATCTTTCGCTTGTTGACCCACTCGATGGGAGAGGGGAGCTTGGCAGGGTTGTGCCAGTAGAACTCCTCCGCAAGATGAAATCCGAGCACGTCGACGAACGCAAGCAAAGCGCGAAACTGATGTAGCGATCGGGTCGGTCGACCCTTCTCGTACGCTCCGCCTATGTCGATCACGAGGCTGCCTTCTGGTTTCAAGGCACGCTGTGCCAGGCGCGCGAAATCCAGAAGCCATGCGACATATACGTCTTGCTCTTCATTGCCATATGCCTTCTTCCGCAGTAGCGGAAAAGGGGGGCTCGTGATGAACAGGTCTACGGACTCGGGGGCGAGCTCTGCAAGAAGCTCGAGGCTGTCGCCTACGACTTGGGTGCCGAGCAACGTTGCGTAGGCGATCGATCCAGAATTGAAGACTTGCGGATTGTCATGTGTCAAGGGATCCGTCTCCATCCGTTCAACGATACAGAGCCTCTGCCGTTCGTCAGAACAAATATCTGTCCAGCCGCGCTCATAGACTTGGATGAGTTGGTGCTCGTTTTCTGGGATGCTGAGTGTCTATGGAACCGCTGGGGGGTGTTCGCTTGTTGGACTCCAGCGCGCCTCGATGGTTGAACATGAGTGATACCGAATTCGAGGGAACATACTCATCGGTGCCGCGCGTCAATGGATCACTGCTCCAGCGAAGACTCTGTCGAGGCCTCAGCGACACCCTTGACTGCGTTCCGACCGACAGCCAGCTGAGGAAGAAGCCCCTCGTTTTGCACTTGGGGCTGCCCCTTCCGTCCCGCTTACGGTTCTACATCTATGGAGCAACGCAACACGCTACCGAGCGACAAGTTGGAACCTTCAAGGTCCAACTGACCCGGGGGCTAGACACTTCGCCCCCTTCGAAACGGATGTCCTTCGATCGGAGCGGCAACATTCGGCCAATTTTGATTGGTTACGCCTCAGACCTAGACGTATTCATTCTTTGGGACGCGGATCTTCACGATGCCGGCGAGGGCTTCTCTTATTCCAAGAACGTGCAAGCCCCACCAGAGCTTGTTTGGTCTGCGCTCACACGCGGACAGGCAGAAGGACATCGCCGATTGCGCTCGTCGGGCGTCGACGAGCGAATCGTCGCGTGCCGGCCTAACCATCTCATCCGTGCTCTAAAACGGCGCATTGAGCTCAGCAACGCGACGTTGCTCGGACAACCCTGATGTTGAGGGACCTCGGCGAGCTTCAAACCGAATACACCAGCGATGCGGATGACCTCGCTCTAGATTTCTATAGCCCGTGCCTAACAAACGCCTCGCGATACGACCGAGTGACGGGGTTTTTCAGTTCAACGGTATTCTTCCTTCTCCATGAATCACTGGACACGTTCGTCATCAGAAACGACGGGAAAATGCGGTTCCTCTGCTCCCCGCGTCTCACCGCGTCCGATGCGACCAGTCTCCTCTACGGTTACGAGGCCCGGACCAACAATCAGCTCGTAGAGGCCCTCCGGCTTGAGCTGCACGAAATGCTGGCTTCCCCGGTGACCACGGATTCGACGCGCTTGCTGGCAATCCTTATTGCGACCGGGCGACTCGAAGTCCGGCTGGCTGTAGTCACCCAAGAGACCACGACTCCCACTCGACGCATGTTCCACGACAAGGTTGGTCTCTTCGCCGACGGGTCGGGTGACTGCGTAGGCTTTCGCGGTTCAGCTAACGAGACGTTCTATGGCCTGTCAGCATTTGGCAATGTCGAGTCCATCGACGTCTGGCCCTCTTGGGAAGGCGGCCGCGACCTGTCCCGGGTCAGGAATGCATCTGAGCGATTCGAAAGATTGTGGAATGGCCAAAGCGTCGGCGTGACTGTTCGGGCCCTGCCAGAGGAAATCCGAGCCGAACTGGAGCTGGTGGCTGAACACGAGAACCTCGGTGAGCTCCTAAAGAAGATCAAACGATCACCAGTTTCGGAGCCTTTCACGCTCGGCGACATCTCCCTGAGAGATCATCAGAAGCAGGCAATCACCCAGTGGATTCAACACTCCCACAGGGGCCTCCTTGCGCATGCAACCGGCTCAGGAAAAACAATCACCGGTTTATACGCCTGTCGGCTTGCCTTGGGGGAAGGACTAACGCCGCTGATATTGGTCCCATCACAGCTGCTACTCGAACAATGGTCGACTCTGGTTAGGACATTATTAGGCGCTCGCGTCGTTGCCGTGGGTGGAGGCCGCAACGATTGGAAGGCCGATTCCACGGTGCGCGCCGCGATTGAAAACCCGGACTTGGAACGGCCCTACGTCATCATCGCGATCAACAACAGCGCCATGACGGAAGCTTTCCGCATCCAAGTGAATTCATCGGTCGACAAATTGTTCGTGCTATGCGACGAGGCTCACCGAATTGGAAGCCCCGGAGCCAGCAACGTCCTTGACTGGCTGGACGCGCCTTGGCGACTTGGACTTAGCGCCACCCCTGACAGGTCTAACGACCCAGACGGCACCGAACGACTTTTCAGCTACTTCGGGGGAATCATCCATGAGTTCTCACTAAAGGACGCCCTTGACGCGCACATACTCGCACCATACCGATACCTCCCGTCCTGGGTCACCCTTCAAGACCACGAACAAGAGCAATGGGACAAGCTCACACGCGAGATATCGAGGTTGTCAGCGATGTCACGAAACACTCTCAATGCAGAAGGTTCAGTCTCGAACAGGTTGCGCATGAAACTCATTCAGCGATCACGAATTGCGAAATCTGCGGCGAACAAGGTGCCAGCCGCAGTTGAAATTGTCCAGCGATATTA
The DNA here is from genome assembly GCF_004403415.1 of Cryobacterium sandaracinum. NCBI lineage: Bacteria > Bacillati > Actinomycetota > Actinomycetes > Micrococcales > Microbacteriaceae > Cryobacterium > Cryobacterium sandaracinum. The sequence goes on along the minus strand of NZ_SOGO01000032.1, from coordinate 18,396 downwards.
CGACCCACAGGCGAAGCAGAAGTGGCTCATCTACTGCGACAGTCAAAGTCAAATGAACCTTGTCCGCAGCGCCCTCTACCACCGGGGGATCAGTTCATGGGAATACCACAGTCAGATGAGCGGGGACCCGCGAGCAACCCTCGACTTATTTGATCTGAATGGGGGCATCGTCGTGGCCATCAAGTGCCTGGACGAAGGAGTGGACATTCCGTCGGCGACGCACGCCCTGATCCTCGCGTCCTCGCGGAACCCTCGTGAGTTCATTCAGCGCCGAGGGCGAATACTGCGAAAATCACCTTCGAAGACGATTGCGACGCTCCTTGACGTGTTGGTTCTCCCTGAACATCTCTCGAAGTCGGACCCGACTTGGTCGCTGTCAATCGGCGAACTGGCAAGAGCCCACCAGTTCGCTGCTTGGGCAGTAACGACCCAAGCCTTGTCTGTGATCGAGGAGAAATGGGTATCGATGGGTCTGTCCTTTCACGAGCTGGACGAAATCAGCGGCGCAGGGCTGGAAATTGACGAAAGCGAAGATAATGACAAATAGTGTTGATGCAATCGATGGCTTGCGCACGGCCGTTGAATCCGTACGTGCACGCGACTTTGAGAATCTCGATCAACAGCTGGTGGCCGAGATTCTCAATGCGCAGTTCACCTTCGCCGAGCTGCGTGCAGAGGGTCGAAAGCAAACGGAACAGATCGTGACTCGGTTTGTTGCCGTCAACCATGGAATGAAGGAAGCCTCGTGCTGAGCCTCCGTCAACTGACTGTCGAAGATTTTGGCCCCTTCAAAGGTCCCCAGACGATCAGCTTCCAGTCGGAACGCGGAGTGTATATCGTCTATGGTCCAAACGGCCGCGGGAAGACGACCTTGCACAATGCGTTCCGCTTCGCGCTTTACGGGGAGATTCGAGGTCGATCCGGCGTCAAACCTACGGCTGACATTGCGAACACTGAAGCACGTAAGGAACGTGGATACGCATCATTCAAGACTGTCCTTGAGTTCACCAGCGGTGATGAGTATCGCCTGACGCGCAGTTTTAATGAAACGGTGCAGCCAATGGAGCGACTCATTCTCGAAAGGAACGGGATACCGCTTTCGCAAGATGAATCGACTCAGATCCTCGCGACGGTGGCGCCCGCCTCCGTCAGCCAGTTCTTCCTTTTTGATGGTGAACTCCTGCGTCAATACGAGAATCTCCTTGACACGGAGTCAGAAGAGGGTGCGACGCTGCAGGATGCGATTGAGCGTGTACTTGGAATCCCGATCGTTTCCAATGCGCTTGCCGATCTCCGCGATGTCCTGCGTCAGGCGGAGCGTCAAATCGCGGACCAGTATGCGGCGGATGGGACAACGAAGCGGATGGGGCTGGCGCTAGCCGAGGCGCAAGACATCGAGGCTGAACTGTCTGAGGCGCGCGATTCCATAAATTTGCGTGTTCACGAGACACAGGAACGCATTGTCGAAATCGAGGAGTCGCTCAAGTCGGAGGCGAAAGCCCAGCGATTGATCGGCAGAATTGACGAGCTTAGGCTCCGTGAGCGCCCGCTGGTAGAACGAGAGCAGGAAATCGTCGAAGGTCTTCGGCAGGTCACGCCAACGCTGTGGAGAGGAATCCTGTCAGAACGCGTCTCTCAAATCTCGACAACTCTGCAGGAGGACTTTGAGAAGGCTCAACACGCTGTCTTTGAGGCTTCGGCAGCGACCCGAGACTTGGCTCACCTGCGGAACCACTCCGATTGCCCCACCTGCGCGCAGTTCACTGCTGAGCCGCTACGTCTTCTGTTGCTTGAACAATTGGAGCCGTTGGCATCCAACTCCAGTAGGGAACGTGCGGATGAGAAGCTAGCTGGCGCAAGGCAGCGAGTCCAAGTGATTGGCGAATTGGCCCTGCATGACATGGCGCTCGTTGTAGAGCGGGACAAGGCCTTGCGGCAGTGCAAGCTAGACCAGCGAGCGCTCGGCGATGACATCGTCGACATTGAAGAACAGTTGTCGTCCATAGACGAGGACGAATTGCGTCTCCTGACGTCAGAACGAGACACGAAAATAACGTATTTGCGGCGGGATCAAGGTCGGCTGGAAGCAAATTCCGCCGATTCCGACATTCAGCGTCAGACCATCACGGATCTCAGGAAAAAGCTTGCCCGGGAGTCCGTCAAGCTTGATCCATTGGTTGAGTCGAAATCCGCGCTTGCCAAACAACTTGCCGACCTTTTCGCGAAATCGATCGAGGCTTACCGGGGCTACCTGCGCAGGGAAGTGGAGCAACACGCCTCGGAGATTTTCAGGTCACTTTCGTCGGAAGCAGACTACGTCGGTCTCCGCATCACGGCACAGTACGGTTTGGAAATCCTAGACAGGGACGGTGACGTGGTCCGAGCCCGGTCGGCGGGTTATGAACATCTCGTTGCGTTGTCACTAATCGCGGCGCTGCAAGACAGCGCGGCGGTGCGAGGTCCTGTCATCATGGACTACCCGTTTGGCCGGCTCGACACGGCGAACACTGCCAACGTTGTGGCAGCGCTGCCAAAGATGGCACGACAGGTGATCCTTTTGGCGTTTGACGGAGAGTTCGACAGGAATGCCGCCCGACTGGCGCTCGGCTCTGACCTAGTTGCCGAGTTCACGCTCACTCGAATCGGCACTAAGCACACTCGAATCGACGCAAGGAACGCATTCAATGGCTGATCTAAAGAACATCGCCCTGACCATCGAAGCTTCTCAGGCGGTTGTGGAGCTCAAAACTGCTCTGGGGGTGGGGGACCAGATGGACTTGATCAAGGTCGGATTTGCCTTCGCGATTGTGCATAACGCCGACTTGGATCGCGGAAATGACTTCGGCACGCGCGGCGGAAGCAACTACGACACGGGGGGTCTTGACAGCGATGGCCTAATGGAAAAGACCGTTCTTCTCTTCTACAAGGAATCCGACCACCACTCCGAGCCCTACCGGGCCGTCGAAACCCTTATGAACAAAGGGCTGCGGCTTCTGCAAACCCAAGTCAAAGCCGGAATCATTGGCAGCCTCAGCGACTTCGCTGCCAAATAACAGCGAAGGCCTTCTCGAATCTGCGTCGGTGCACAGCAGACGCGACGGGACGCTGCCTATCTCGGAGGCGATAGGGTCAAGGACGGCTCGGCGTCGACGACTCTAGAGTTTGAGCCGTCGAGTCTGTGTCCGAGTCTGAACAGAAGAGCCAATCAGGCCTATCGATCGCCCACGCGACAAGCGCATCCCTCAGCGCCGCCTGGTCTTGCCGCCGACTGCGAGGTGCGAACGCGCCTTCTGCAAATACGTCCGTACGTTTCATCCATATCGATCCACGCTCGACCGGACCGTCGAAAAAGGGAGCGAGTCTCCAGAAATAACTTGAAACTAGCTGCCCAGTGTAGCCGTGGGCGACCAGCAGTTCACGATAGACCCCTCCAAGGATCCGGAGAACCACAGTGGAGCCAAGGAGGCTCGAACTACGGAGCTGCTGCGGGGACAGGTTTCCGTTCGCGACGAGTCCCAAAACGGGAAATCCTTCTATCAGGACATCCAAGAACGCTCGGCAATCGGCCGCCAACGTCGACTCGTTGAGCTCAGCTTCCCTGCGAAGAGAGATCCGACCGTCGAGGCCCACTGCGATGGTCTTGATCAGTTCCGCCACGTGCTTGGCACCCAGCAGATAGGGCGAGTTTCTGCTCGTCACCCTATCCTTCTCAAAATCGACTCTGCCCTGCAGCAATGGGTGCGACACGACTGACTCGAAGCTCCGGTTGACGACCTTTCTCGAATCAAAACGAGTCTTCACGGACTCGGTTATACCAAGCGCGTTATCCGCGATGTCGAAGAACATCTGCTTGTAGGCGGCGGGGTCCTTCTCTTCGAAAATCTGGACGCTCACTCGCTCAGACAACAACCGGTCCCTCTGCGTCGCCAATTCGGCAAGGTCCTTCCGCGCATTCAAGGCGGCGGCACCATCCGGATCGACGCGATGGGCTCGGTTGAGAATTCCCCGTGCAGTGCTGGTCTCGGCCGCGATTGCAGCGTCCGCAAGATGAATCCCAAGGACTCGGTGTTGGCCGTCGAGAATTTGAAGCTCTCCGGCATTTCGGCTGGAGAACCTCAGGGCACCGAACTCTGCTCCGCCCATCTCGCCCTGCAGCTCGAAGGAGAAAATCGACGGAGCCCGCAAGATGATTGAGGGGGCCACCCAACTCTCCCGCTCGCGAACATATTCACCGAATTTGGCGGCGTGGTCCGGGCGTATCGCTCGGTTTCCGGGCGTCGGACGGTCCGCGTCAGGTGCAGGCAATAGATCAACGATTTCGATGAGCGACAACGTTAAGCCGTACACGACCCGTCCACCTTGCTGGTAGCGCGCGCAAAGGTACTCAAAGTCCCCTTGAGGACCCCGGACAATCGGGTAGTTAGCGTCGCTCATTTCGACCCCGCGTTCCTGACCAAGCCCATCCCCGTCAAGGTACGATTCATAGCTTTTCCCCCGATTGAACACGATTTTTCACCAATTATGACAGAGGCCGCCACCTGCTTTTGCGACAATGACCATGCGTCAGTGTCGACAAGGCAACAGTGAACCTTGACCTGATCACGACCTTCGAGGCGTCATGCCTCGAATTGGCGATGAGGGTCAAGCGGAGCGAGTCAAAGAGTGCCGATTTGGCTCCCGGTCCGGTCCGCAACCCGCGCAGAAGTTTCAGCGCCATGTATTAAGTCTGGCTGGCGTCCCTGCTGTTCAGTCCCAACTCCCGTCTCCTTGCGTCGGCGCCTAGTGTGCAGCTGCTTGAGGGCCCCTTGGCGCGCCGATACGGCTCAAACGCCTCAAGGCGCGTGGGTAGTCGAGGTTAGGACCGCAATAGCTCACCGAATTCGCGAAGGCCCCGCAGCGAGCTGGGCCTAGCCGCGTTCAAAGGAGTCACATCGCGAGCGGGTCAGGCAAGAGCACGACCAAGCCGCAGTTGGGGCATCGCTGGCAGACTCGGGGTCCGCATGGCCTCTCTAAGACCTCAGCGTTCATTTCATGACCGCACGCAGTGCAAGGTGGCCCATCCCAACCGATCCCATCTCCGTCAAGCATCTGCCCAGTGTGACCCACTCTCCCGTTGTGTGTGCGGGTTATCCACAGGCCGAGGGCGGCCTCGGCGACCCGCCCCACGAGTCCGCGATTCCAGCAAGGTGCGAACGCATCCACGCGGTCCGAGGGCGCCGAGCAGACACGCAACCCAATAGTGTGGGGCGAACTTGCCGATCCGAGAGGCGGCGTCGCGAGGCCGCTAGCAGCAACTTCGGCTCGGCACCGTCCCTTCGAGAGAACGGCCGATCTTCGGCTGGCGCCGTGAATCCGCGTTGCCGCATGCAATTCCGGCCAAAGTAATGTCGTGATATCGCTCCGTCTGACAAGTTCGGGATTTGGGCGCTTATCCCGCGACAAAGACTGCAGGCTGAACTGATCGGGGTCTCAAGATCGCTACAGTCAGTGGTGGCAACGCAATGAATTACAAAGGCATTTTGGGGGCGACGTGCTTGAGTCGATAAGAGTTCAGCGGTTCAAATCCGTGGATGATTCGCAGATCGAATTGGGCAAGATAACAGTGCTGGTCGGCCCGAACAATGCCGGCAAGAGCAGTGTCTTGCAGGCCGTTCAGTTTGCTGTCTCTGTTGCGCAGAGCCTCCGGCTTGACGGCGTCTCGAAGTGGGCGATTGATTCCATATCGGGAACACTGTCCACCCAACAGCTTGTGTACACACCGCTCCGGGACGTTCACGCCTTAGCGGCCGGCGGAACACTCAAGCAGGATCAGGCGACAGCGATTACGGTCGAATTCAATTCTGATGACAAAGGCTCGGCGACGATTTCGGTGGCACGAGGCAAGAACAAGAACATTGCAGTAGGCATCAAAGGGAAACTGCTGGGGACGACCCTCGAAGATCTCGAGGATCCTTTCTCCGTTGTCGCCCCGGGTCTCGCCGGCATTCCCTCATTCGAGGAGTACAAGTCGCCCGGCCTGGTGCGCCGCGCGGCCGCTCGCGGTGACGCGAACAGCGTCTTCAGAAACGTTCTTTGGACACTCAAGCAGGACATTGTGGCGTGGAGAGAGTTTCAAGAAGCTCTTCATCATGTCTTCCCTGATATCCAGATTGACGTTGATTTCAACGAGCAAACGGACGAGCATATCTCTGCAGTCGTGGCTCGAAACGGAGTAACTCTCCCTATCGATTCGTGCGGGACTGGCATCTTGCAGGCGATACAGGTCTTGTCCTATATCGGCGTCTACAAACCCAAGTTACTCATCCTTGATGAGCCAGACTCTCACCTTCACCCGGACAACCAGAGAAAACTCGCACGTCTGCTCAACGACCTCGCAACGACTAAGGGATTTCAAGTCCTCATGTCGACGCACTCGCGCCATTTCCTGGCCGAGTTCGGCGTGCTCGGAGCCAAGATTCATTGGTTCAGCGGCGGACAAGTTCAAGGCGGAGATCTGGACTATGTAAAGGTGCTGTTGGATCTAGGTGCGCTGGATGCCGGAGACCGTCTACGGAATGGGAAGACGCCCGTTATCGTCATCACAGAAGACTCTCGACATGACTACATCGCGGCGCTCCTCGACTCGTCGGGAATACCCTCCAGTGCATACGACATCTGGGGATACAACGGTTCTAGTCGAATCCAGTCCGCCCAAGTATTGAGCAAATTCATCGCAGCTCACGCTCCGGGAACCCTCATTATTGTTCACCGCGATCGCGATTACCTTGACGATTCGGAAATCGCGAACTACGTGGACGAAATCAAGCAAGCAGGCGCCATCCCTCTCATCACGGAGGGCACAGACATCGAAAGCCACTTCTTGTCTCCCGCACACCTCGGAGGCGTCTTCCCGGAGCTGGACGAGCCCGCGATCACGGCCCTTCTCGATGAAGCCACGTCACGTGCAAGATCGAAATCAATCAAGAACATGATCAATGCTCGCACTGACTTTGGAATAGCTCAGAAGCGACTTGGTGGCTCTCCGCCAAGCGCTGGCAGCGTCGCTGCTCAGGCCCCAATCGACTTCGACGCGGATCCCCTCCGATATCGTCACGGAAAGGCGACGATGGGTTTCTTTCAAGTGCTTGTCCAAGCAGGACACCATCTCAATCGGGCAATCGCCACAGGCTCCTCTGCTGCCTCGGTCACGGCACTGGAGGAAGTCGCCAATTCTCTGACCATGTCTGCGCCGGCCTCGCCGTAGACCTCGTTCCAGTTCCGGGTGCGGGCGCCGATAACGTTCTAATACGTCACGCGCGCTGCTGCGATTGTTGAGGGCCCGCGCCTCCACCCGGCCTCAGAGTGTTTTCAAGAAGTCCTCGAGGTACGGGTATTGGCCTGTGTGCACGGGAAAGATCGCGCCACTTTCCGGCAGGAGGTCTCCCGTCCGCTCGCCGTGCTTCCCTGCCCGCTGCCGCGGCGTGAGGCCATATGTTCTCCGGCAGGCGTCCACGTCGTCGGCGAGCGAAGCGGCTGAGACGGCGACTAGGACGGCGTCCTCTGGAATAGCAATGGTAATCAGTCCGCGTTCAAGGTCGAGCGCGGACCGGCCCGGCGTACTGCCTTGGACGAAAATATCGAATGCTCCAATGGCGCCCGTAGCGATTGCCTCCGCCTGCCAATCGCGGGCTCTCTGACCAGGGCCCTCGAACTTGATAGCGCCGGTGGTTTTGCGCGTCGTCTTCACCTGCACGGGCCAGCGCCGCCCCTCCCGCCCGACGATCAGATCTCGATTCGGAGTGAAATCGCCGTCCCAACTGTGGATGTCGAAGCCCTCCCGCCACAACGCCTGCACCGCTAAGGCCTCGCCCCAAAGTCCGACGACGCTGTTGGGCACGGCAATAGTCTTCTTGTCCCTCTTGTCGTTTTCATGGTGGCCGTGTTCACTGTCTTCTATCGCGTTCATTGCTTTCTCGCTTTCTAGTCTTCAGTGCCCCTTAGGTGACGCCAGCGTAGGCGGGGGCACCCTTGTACTAGCAAGTGCCAAAAGTGTCTAGCCGGGGGTGCAAGCGGTGTCCGCCGACCACTCCGCGGGGAACAGGGCGCTCCGCGCGGCCGAACGGCACGATCGCACAGCGCGTGGTCTGTCCAGACCGTCGTCGGGTCCGGGACCGGCTGGCGCACTATCGCTGATGGGCCCGCCTCTTCGTCGGCGAGGATCGTCCACCGCTCGTACGTGGCATGAGACGATTACGCCAGATGCGCTACGAGACGGTAACTTCAGTCACGCCAATCGGAGCACCAAGAACCGTGCACTGGAAGGACGAGCCGTGATTACCCAGCCCAACTTTTACATACCGCCAGATATTGAGGCGGGGTTACTCAGCGGTGACCTGATTCTGTTCGGCGGAATTGTTCGTAACCGGCTGGGACAGATCGTCAAGCACTTGTCGGAGATCTCCGTCTCCGACAACAGCAAGAAGGCATTTGAGCGCGCGGCAGTGACTCTCAAGAGTCCGGTTGCCATCACGGCCGTTGCAATCGTCACTGCGACGCTGGCAACAGCCGTCTTCTTCGTGGTGTGGCAGCGGAAGAGGGGTGGCAAACCCGCCGTGCCGGAGTGCGTTGAAAGATACAACGCTTCCTTGGGCGAGTATCTGGACGCAGTTCGGGCACAACGCCTTGATGCAGACATCATTGACCGGCTCATCTTTGATTTTGATGCTGTCAGGGCGTATTCCGACGAGAACGGCGGTATCACCCTTGACTTCAAGATGAAGCAAGGAGAATCGCTCTTCAAGCTCGTGGTTGATTACACTCGGCAGCTTGCCGAAGCAAACCCCGTGAACTCGACCCAACTCCAGCTAGCAGCATCAGTCTCCGATGACGATCCCGCGGTTAACCTGCGACGGCATCTTGAAGTTCAGAGAGACATCTTCAACAAGGCAGCATAGCTCAAAGGCTCTGGGGCGACCGGCCAAGCAAGAATGGCACCAAGTCGAAGCCTGATGCCCTTCAGAGGTGGTCGCCCCGTCCTGCGCAGGAGTTCAGTGGCCTGATCTTTGCGCTGCCCGCCGATGTGTCTGACTTCCTCTGGTTTAGATGCTGTGGAGCTTGACCGCCACATGATTCACGACGATGCGTTGATTCTCCTTGTCAAGGTCGAAGTGGATCCGTCCCACCTCGTTCGGTTTTACGCCGTCGCGCACTTTCACGTGCGGAATTTGGCTGTATTCGCGTCCTTCGAACTGAAATGTTCGGAGCTTGGGTGATCGTGAAATTGCCTGATCAGAGATCGCTACTTTGAGTCCCCTCTGGGCAAACCAATCATCTAGGTGTCCGATTGTTCCAGTATCCGTCCCATAAAGGTCAACAGCCGCCTTCGCGAACATCGTGAGTTTGTCTGTCATGTCCTCTGGATCAGGATAAGAAATGTTCTTCCATGAACGCTGGGCCGCTTCGGTAAAGACAATCCGGTCTTGTGCGGCGTCTTCCAGCGCGCGAAAAGTCTGCGCTGGGTCGCTACGGGACAGGAGTGTTGGGATGCATTCCCACACGTCAACGACGTCCTCAACCACCCCCCCCTTCACCTGCCCTTCATACTGTTCTCGCCAATAGTCGGAGTTTCGTCTTTCATCTTCAGCGCTGGAAGCAAGCGACTCGGCCTCAATACGTCTCTCTTCCGATTCCTCCGCCATGGTCTGCCACACAAGTAGGTCATCCTGCAGTCCCCCGACCTGTGAGCGGAGCGCAACGATCTCGCCACTTCGATCGTCGGATTCGGTTGCCAACCGGACTCTCTCCTCCGCCGCGACGCGCGCCTCAGCCCGCGCTTCGGTGCGCGCTGAACGCCACCCCTCGTCGATTCCCCGAGCGAGTGCTGAAATTGCAGCCAGCCTGCCCATGAGTCGCGCGCGGACTTCTTCGGCGCCAAGTTCGACGACGTCCTCGCCTGTAAAAGACAGCCCCCTCGCTTCTAGATCCGACCAGACAAGCATCGCTCCGCCAAAGGGCACGTTGACCGCGGGGACGCTCCCAAAGATCTGACGACTCGTCGCATGGTTGAGAGTGATCACGCGGGCCAAACCCACCAGTTTTGCGGAGAGAACCCGAGCCAGACTCCACGATTCCGGGCTCCTCAAGTGAATCAAGACGAGCGGTAGCCTCTGCGATCGGCGCAAGCTCTCAATCAAGAGAGCAGCATCGCCTGTGGTTCGAATCGGTAAGTAGCTGCCGTCGACGCGTTGGGTGCCGATCAGCACATCCAACCGATCGTCCCTCACCACGCTTCCAACCACGCCCGGTTGGAAGATAGGAGTGTCCCGTACGGGACTCAGGTAGCCTCCTCGTTGTTCGCGACTTATCCCTACTCTGAAGCGTGTCACCTGCTTCACCGTGGCCACTGTGACCCTCGTCGTGAGCTCGACGTCAGCTCCCACCTCCTGCGTCACAGAGAGTCGGAGTGCCTGAGAACCTCCTGCCTCGATCACTTCCCAAGACGCCTCACGAACGACTGAGTGTGTGCCCCCAACAGTGCGCGGTGGAAAGCGAGCGGAGCCGGGGGCCGAGAGCTCCTGAGCTTCCATCTCGCGGGATGAGCCATTGCTGAGCCACCGCGCAACATGTTGCCTCAGCGCCTCCTGTCTCTCGGCTGGTGCCATAGAACCGCCGATTTCCAAGTCGACAGCGTACAGAACTTGCATTTTCCCCCCAAATTGTCAGTGTGCGACATCGGCCCCATTACCGCTGTAGCGCGCGTCTCAGCTTGCTTCAGCACGAACATTGTCGCTGTCTCTTGCTGGTCCGACGGCACCCGTGCCTCGGGGCCACGTCGCGATCAAGAACTGACCGCTGACCGAGTTCCTGTTCATCTCGTCGCCAACCAGCCAGTTCATGTCCCCCTCCGGCCCGAGCTTAGCGGCCGGACTCGGACATTGGAGGGTGTTGAGCTGTTGAGCGCCTCCGGGCACTGAGCAAACCGTGCAGGGGCGGTCTACTCCCCGCGGCTCGAACTGGTGCCGATAAGGGTTGAATACGTCAGGTCGACGGCGGGGCACCTCCGGCGGATTCCTGACTCGCTCCCGCGCGGCGCTGGCGCCGTGCCCCGATGAACTCAATAATGTGAGAACCAGCGGGCGCAGCCTGACTACCGAGGCAAGGGGGCCCTATGGGTATTGCGGCGTTTGCTGGGCCGTTTTTCGAGGGCTCGCCCTTGCTGGACGTGGAGGCCGTCCGCGTCTATGCCCTCTCCAAACATCGCAGCGCCTGGCATGGCACCCGCTCCAACAAGTACGTGAAGTCTGCGGTCCTGTTTGAGACGTTGGACCTCTGCATGCGTGCTGCCGACGAGATGCGGGTGCAGGGCACCTATTTCATCATCGAACAAGTGCCGGCAGTGCGGCTGTGGACAACGCAGACCTCGTTCGTGCTGACCAGCTGGTCGGAGGATGAGCCCTTTTCCCGAGTGGGCATCGATGCGAAGGAAGACTGGGCCCGTGCGGTTCTGCATCCCGACGTCCAAATGGGGTGCGTCATGTCGTTGTTTCGCTCTCAGCCCACGGAAACCGATTCTGGTTGGGTGGGTCCGGATGTCGAGTGGGCGTCCCAACTAGCCGGCAAGGCGGGCCACGACGTTGAAATGGACGGCGAGGACGGCTCGCCCCTTTGCAGCTACCTGTCACACATCGACAGCGGCAGCCTGTACTTCAAGGAACAGGAGTGCCGGTTTCGACCGGATAGCGTGGTTCGACTGGCACAGATATTCGACGACAATGTTCAAGGCTCGAATTCTGAGGGCCGTGCATCCATCGCGGAAGCGCGGCGGCTGCAAGCGGAACAGGACCGCGCCTTCTGGGACTTGTTTCTGGATCCGACGACCGGCCAGATGATGATGCGGGGGCCCAAGAAAGCCTGATTTGCCAGACGGCCACGTCTGGGAACGCTCTGGGCGCGTCTAATTGCATTTACGAAGCTCACGTACGCGCCGGGGGTTCGGGGGCACCGCCCCTCTTCACGCGGCGCTGATCGCTTCGAACTCAGCAACCGTCGACAGTCGGGGACCCGCCATGGACGACGCGAACAGCCCGCGCCCAGGCGCGTCCACGGCGCCGGAAGGCGGGTCTTCCCCGGTTACCGTGGGCGGACGATGAGAATAGAGCATGGACATACTTCCGGACATCCTCGGGCCCAATCTCGAAGTGGTCTTCTGCGGCACGGCCGTGGGCACACAATCGGCCCAGCGCGGTCACTACTACGCCGGATCCGGTAATAAGTTCTGGCAGTATCTCTATCAGAGTGGCCTTACCCCAGATCTCCTCCATCCCGCGGATGACGCCCGACTTCCTGAATACGGCATCGGCCTGACCGACCTCGTCAAGAACATCGCCCAGAGCCATGACCGAGGACTGGATTTCCGGGGCACTCCTGACCTCGAGCACCGCCTCGCCCCCCACCAACCAAAATGCGTCGCCTTCACGGGCCTCAAGGCCGGCAAGAGTGCCGCCAAAGTCTTCGGCCACGCAAAACCGCGCCATGGCCTGCAAAATTGGAGGATTGGCAATGCCCGCGTTTTCGTCGTGACCAATCCCAGCGGGGCCAACGCCTCAGGACCGTGGGACGGTCGAGCGAGCAAGCTTGACTGGTGGCTCGAGCTCGCGGAGCACCTCCGTCAGGGACCTGACCACCACGCAACGTAGAGCCGCGCCGCGCGGGTACTTCAGTCGAGTCGGGGCATCGCTGGCAGACTCGGCGGCCGCGTGGCGTCTCTAAGGCCTCAGCGTTCATTTCATGACCGCAGGCAGTGCAAGGTAGCCCGTCCCAACCAAGGTCTCCTATGTTGCCGAGGCGAGATCTTGGAATCGGCCCGGAAGCACGAAGCGCACCCAAACGCGGACGAGTAAGCAGGCGTCAGTGTTAGGTCACACTTCGTCTTCCACAAGCGCGAGGAGATCCTCGGTCGCGAGCTTCTGCTCGGGATCGGCGACCCCCGAGATGAATCGAACCCCTTCGGACTCCAGTAGCTCTGCGGGGTCGCGGCGGTCCTTGGGGTCGCTCCACGCGAACAGTTCCGCAATGCGTCCGTCCCAAGTGAGGACTCGGTACGGGTGAGTGCAAGTACTGCACTTGGAGATGTGGTTGGCGATAGCCTGCGCGGCCGTTCCCACTGCTTCAGCGAGAGAGTGGTAGCCGGTCCATCGCCCCGCGGGGATGGCGTCGAGGATGTCGTGGGTAAGGCTCCAGTCGAACCCGGTCGACTCAGCAAATTCGGAACGGTAGCCAGCGAGGATGTCCTCGCTCAAATGAGGACGCTGCCAGATGCTTATGGCTTGTGCGGCGAGCTCGGCGGCACGCTTGTCGATCGCGGCCTCGTTCCACACCTGAAGCTGGCCGAGTCCTTTGTTGAGTCGGAGTGGGCTGTCCTTGAACCCACCCGGCATGTCACGCTTGCTCGCGAATGGCCGATCGGAGAGTTCAGGGTTGTATCCGGTCAGGGTGAGGTTGCCCAAGGTGTGCTGCAGCCGGCTGTGGACAGCCTCCCACTCCGCGCCGAGGTCGCTCTTCCACTCGGGCCGAAGGTTCTCGTTCTGCGGCATGATGTGCTCGATGCTGTATTCCGCAGTGCTGACCTCTTCCTTGCGCCCATGATTCTCCATCGTGCGGAAGAAGTACGGAGCACGCTGCGAGTGGTACAGGTCTTCCACCCTCAAGGCGTCGTCGAACTCCGAGTCGGTCGGGAACCGCTTGTAGCTGCCGAGGGTCAAGAAGCGCGCCCCGACGCTCTCGACGTACTTTGCTGGATAGATGGAACCGGCCAAGCCTGAGAATGTCTTGTTGAGGCTGTTGGTCGGAATTCGGCAAATCACACGGCGGAAAAGGTAGGAGATCGTGTCGCGAAGAATCTGAACGAAGTCGCTCTGGCTCAGCGTGTGTGCCGCGTAGTCGGCGTAGAGCCGAAGGAGGAACGGGTACACCACTGTTGCCCGGAGCTGCTCGATTTCAGCGAACGCCTTGGCCAGCTGCGCGTCCGGCTCCTTGCCGAGCGCCATCGAGACGAACCACTGGGCGTGCTGCGCCAAGTCGATGACAATGCTCTCCCGGTGCGCCCCGACGCCCTCGAGCGCGAAAGCGTGAGCCTTGAAGGAGTCGTAGATGTCGCCGAAGCGGGGAGTGGATCCGGTCTTCAGAGTCAAGAAGTGCCGAACGAACTCGTCGAAGCGATCCGCGTGGACGCCCGTGAACTCGCGCTCCATCGGGTACCAGAAGTCCTCGTGCAGGCGCGTCTGATCCTGTGGGGAGAGATCCATAAGGACGAAGTTCCGAATCAAATCCGCCTGCGAGAGCTTCTTGCCGGTGGAGTTCATCGCCTCGAATACGAGCTGCGGGTGATCGGCGCCTCTCGTCAGCTTCACATCCACGACGATCAGCTTCTTCAGCCCAAGACACACTGCAACGAGGTCCACGGCGGGGTGGGCAAGCTTGGACACGAACAGCTCGTAGTTCGTGAACACGCGAGAGGTGGCATCCGTGGGCGTCGGTGCCTGACGGATTACCGACTTCAATGCATCCTTGTCCCCTTGGGAGAGGATCAGCTTGAAGAACCGCTCACCGTCCTCCAGCGGGTTCGTGAGATACAGACCACGGATCTTCCGTGGCGCGAACCCCTCAACGGGTTCCTGCTCGTTGTCTGGCAGCTTCTCCAGCCGGGCCGCCAATGCCGCAAGTAGGAGCGTGACCGTGGTCACGCGCTGCTGTCCGTCGATGATCAGATCCGGCTCGGCCGAGGTCCGAGTACCGTGCTCCTTCTCGACATACACAATCGACCCGGTGAAGTGAGCCCCGACATTGTCCCGTGTGCCCGCGTGCAGGATGTCGTCCCACAGCCGCTCGCATTCTGATGGCTCCCACGAGTAGACCCGCTGGTAGATCGGAACTACGAACTGTGTCCCCTTCTTCAGAAATTCCAACAGATTCGCGTCAACGGCTTTCACCCGACTAATCCTGCCGCCGCGCCCCGACAAAGCCGGGAGCCACCCCGTGCGGTCCTCCGGTTGTGCTTCGACCGACACCCAGCGCCGCGAAGCAGCTGTCGCCACCATGGATCATCACGTCCCGTAGTGAACCGCGTCGTCAGGGTCCGGGTTGCGGACCCCGGGCTCGACCCCATGAATGACCAACGGCGCTCACCGCGACTTCACGCTGGCGCCGTGCATCCGCGCTGCCGAATTCGATTCCGACCAAAGTATGCGCCTGACGCATAGTATGAACTTTCTCCCGGAGCTGAGGAGAGACTCCGCTCCGTCTATCGGCAAGCGGCCGCGGCATCCTCTGCTGCCCACTGATGAACCGTATGCACGTCTCGATGGAGGACCTCCCAACGCGTTAAAGCGCTGTTCTCATATGCCGGCTCTGAGAGCCAGGCAACCTGTCCTTCGAAGCTGGAGAAGCCCGCGCTGAGGGCAGTGAGAACGAGTCTCAGGCCAGCGACGATCGAACCATCCTTGAACTGACTTACTGGGTAGTAGAACTCTCCCCCGAAGTAGACTCCGAGGAGATCTCGGCTCGCCCGCATCGAAGCAAGCTCGGCGTCGGAAGCGTGCAGCGTGTCTCGGACGGCGCGCTGGGAAGCCCAAGGTCCCAAGCGATCGTAATAGGCCGAATCGTCGTCCATGGCGCCAACATACCCGGCTGGGGAATGCGACCACGGACGTTACCTGTCGTCGCTCGTTGAAAAGTAGTCCGTTGGCGCTCGTAGACAAGTAGGACTCTGATGCTCACGTCGCGAATCGGATTAGACCGAGCGAGACAGGATGAAGGGTGCGGAACTGCCCCGGTGACGGTGCTTTTTGTCCACGATGGATGCTGCCTTTGGGGAGCGGAAAGGTCGACGAGAAGCGGACCGGCCCATTGTCGGCGACGACCGGGACCAGATGGATCGTGCAGCGCGCAGGCATCACAAGCCGGCGAATCTCCGTCCGTGGAGGCGTCCCGCTGCGCTGAGCGGCAACTCGAGATTGTCTAAGCCTCGTCGAGGATGTCTTGGGCAGTCCCCCTTGCAACCACCGGCGGCATCGGTGGAGTCAAGACCTCCGGCGAGGGCGAGCCGGTCCGCGGTACAAGCTGGCGCCGCTTGAGTTCAGCTTCGAGGAAGACAATGCGTAGCCCGTCCGGCTTGCCGCCGCCGATGCGGTTTACCGTGAAGTCCTCGGGAAATGTCCGGACGAGTTTTGCCTCTAGTCGGTCGACCAGAGTCGTGCGCGCAGCGAATATACGGGTGGTGTCCAATGATCGAAACGAGTCGATGGACAACACCGACTCCTGCGGGGTCCCCCAGAGCAGCCGGTCGAAAGCTTTCGTTCCGGACCAGTGCCGTTTGATGCGCGCGCGCATGTCGCTGGCCTGGCCAATGTACGCCTGTCGGTAGTCATCAAGCACCATCACGTAGACCCCTTGGTCCCCGTCCAAGGTCCGTAGGTCCGTGATGGGCTTCAGCCGCTTATTCTTCCGCAGCATTTCGGCCAGAGCGTCCTCAAAGTCTGACTGCGGTATCTGCGAGAAGAACGCCACGTTCAAGTCAAAGTTTTCCAAGGCTTCCTCCCGCTGGCGCGCGCAGAACGCATCGGAGAGGATCGTGTGGTCTTCGTCTTCGTAGGCCCACGCAATCTCGGCCCACACTTTGTGCGGAATCGAGTATCGGTCGACGCGGCTGGAGGGTGT
Organism: Cryobacterium sandaracinum; assembly: GCF_004403415.1. Lineage (NCBI taxonomy): Bacteria > Bacillati > Actinomycetota > Actinomycetes > Micrococcales > Microbacteriaceae > Cryobacterium > Cryobacterium sandaracinum. The sequence continues at coordinate 1,704 of NZ_SOGO01000032.1, read as the reverse complement.
TTTGTTGGGCAGCGCATACTGATCGCGGGTCAGTCGGTGTCCGTATTTTCCGGAACGCATTTGCTCCCCGAAATGCTCGACGGTAGTCCATACCTTGCTGTGCCCCCGCGCTCGGGTAACAACTCCGTGGAGCAACTTCATCGCGGCAACCTGCGAGGCGACAGCGTCGACTGCGTACCTGTGAGACTCCGGCTCACCGTTCCCATCACTCGTCGTCACCGTCAAGCTTGACGATCCAAGTAATGGGTGCGCTCCGGAACTCGCCGCGGGAGTCATCGAGGATCACCGACGCACCGACCACGAACGCGGGCAGGGTCTCGAACTCCAGCGGCGTCCAATCAAGCCACGATTGCTCCGCACCCGCGATGGGGAATCGTTGCAGCAGCATCGGGAAGTGTGGGGCCAAAGCCACTGTGAGAACGGTCCTGTCCGCGAAAACAACTTCATAGACTCCATCAGAATCGACATTCGGGACCAACCGGTCGATCTCGCTCTCGTTGCTCATCACGCCAGTATGCCCCTCAGATCCGACGAAGGAGCTTCGTCGAAACCGCCGCAGTCAATCGTTGCCGCGACAGGGCGGTGCACCACAGGCACATGTATGTGAGGACCAGCATTTCGGTGTATTCCTGCACGGGACCGGGCACCTGCTCAACGCAGTACGTTCGCGTCATCAACGTGAGGAGCCGTATGGAATCGCTCGATGGCATCAGCGAAGGCTGCTACCTAGTGACCATGGCATCAGGAACGCAGTATGAAGTAGATCTGGACACACACGCTCTGGTCCGGCGACCGAATCATGCCGCCGACGAGCCCAACCCACTCCGGCGCGATCAGGACCGGCTCAAACTGCTCGCCGTCGACACCTGTTGCATCGGTGAACGAGCGATCTTCCTGATTGATCTCCGACTCCGCGACGTGGTGTTTACCGCCCGCAGGACCACCGCGGTGCTGAGCATCGAAGTGCTCGGTTCAGGGTCCCATGATGCTGTCATGAACGAGGAGTTCGATGATCTGATCACCGGCTGGGATGAGCTGCCGCCCGCAGCGTGCTGAAGCCGGGCTGTCCCCACTAACTGCGGTCGGCTGACCCCCACGTCCAGATCTCGAGTTGGGTCAGTCGCCGGATTCGATGCTGCGAGAGAGTTCCGGCGCGGTGCGCGGCGCGCTGCGTTGTTGCCCATCGAGCAAGGGAGCACTCATCCTCGTCGTCGCTGCGATACCGAGGAGCGCTCCGATGAATATCGATGAAGAGCCGGTAGTTTTGAAGCCGGTCCTCCCAGTCCGCTTTGCGGGGATGCTCCCGGAAGCCGGGAATGCACGCGTGCCGACGCCGCTGGTATACGCACAGCCGCCCGGTGCTGACCCCGCGGCCCTGTAGATAGCGCATCCGTTCGTACAGTTTCCACTCCTCCACATCGATCTCATCGGGCGAANTACAGTTTCCACTCCTCCACATCGATCTCATCGGGCGAAAGCCTGTTGTTCTGGTGCGGCAACCGGCCCTTCGCAGCGACAAAACGCTCAATGTCCTGAACGGTCCGGGCCCATTTCAAAATCTTGTTGGTGGTTCCAGCGAACGACAACGGATTCTCAATTAGTTCCAGTTCGGCGTGATAGCAGGCGATCGATCGTTCCTGATCGTCGCTGAGGGACCGTTTCCCGGCCAGCGCCAGCTCGGCGTACTCCGCGTGGAGCGCTTGA
>NZ_SOGO01000042.1:0-175926 GCF_004403415.1 Cryobacterium sandaracinum | reverse complement strand
CCTGAGAGTCACCACTGGCCTTGCCCGGGACCGCGCACGTCACATCCCATACGGAGGAGCGCCAATGCCCAATCCCAACAATGAATCTCAGAGCGTCGAAGAGCTCTTGCCCAATTCAACCGGGGTCTGGCGCATAACAACCGTCGGTTCCACCCACGTTCTCGACCTCGTCCGAGGGACAGTCACCCGCTTCCCCGGACCCGGCGCGGCGCCAACGATCAACGACTGCTGCCGCCCCCTGCGCACGCTGGACACGTGTCGGATCGGTGAGCGCGGTCGGTGGACGATGATGTCCGACGAGTGGTCCATCGAGTACTACTGGCAGGTCACGTCCACCATCCTCAGCATTCAAGAGGTGATTCCGGATGAATGCGAACAAGGTCAGGAAGGGGTCGGCATGTAGCCGATCCGGCTTCTTCAGGGAGAAACCTTCAGGTTCGCGCCCAGTCCGGAAACTCGCCCATGCTCGCTGCCGGCAATGCGGCCGCCGACGGGTCGTCCTCACTCGCCAGCGACTCACCGCGCGTGAACCCACTGATGTCACCCAGCATGCGGTCCGCCGCAGCGACGTCTTCCAAGCGCATGATGACCTCGCCACGCAACATCTTTACCAGCCTGTCGTAGCTGATTCCAGCCATCTGCGCGTAAACCCGGCTGCGCGTCATTCCTCTGCCCTTCACCTGCGTTCCCTCTGCGATGGCCCGTCGGATCCGCATCGCGTAGTAATGCTGCATCTGGGCTGCTTGCAGTCGCCAGGCGTTCGTGCGCCAGTCCGCGTATCGCCGCCGCAGATCTTGCAGCTCCGCCGGGTCTTCAGGAATGACCCAGTCGACGACCTGAATCGACTTCCATTCAATCCCCGTCGGCCTACCGAATCGGTCCGGGGTCAGGGCGAAGTCACGTGGTCTGAAGCGGGCATCGGTCACAGAACTCAGGCTATCGGCTGTCCAGTTGGAATTGATTTATGCCTTTTAGACACTCCGGATGTCGTGAGTGTGTCTATTAGACCCTCTAGAGCGGTCGTAGAGCCCAGCCGGCTTCCGACGGCGCGCATTGAGTGGGCATGAACAACATCACGCATAACCCAGAAGCAAAATCCGCCCCCTCTTTCGCGCCGCAGCCGGACGTCATGGCGTCCAATCTGTACGTTCCAGATACCGGCGTGCTCACACCCGAGTCCGCCCTGCCTGCCCGCGTTCAGTGGAAGAAGCGCAATGACCAGAAGACCTTGACGTCGGCACTGGCTGGCCGCGCGCTCCTCGGCATGGACCTGTACACGGCAGCCCCCATCCGGACCGGCAACCGGTACCCCCAACAGCGCAACTATCACGGCTACTACTGGCACAGCGCGGCCCGCATGCAGCTCTGGCACGAATCGCTGCTGGAGCGCAGCATCCTGATGTGGCTTGACCACTCCGAAGACATCGTGGCCATCGCCACACAGCCATTCACCATTCTCTTCGCCGACGGCACCGAACACGTCCCCGACTTCATCGCCCTCCACGCCAACAACAAGCAGGTCGTCTACGACGTCAAACCGCTCTGGCGCATCAACGACAACGCCGCCGAGCAGTTCCGGAAAACCAAGGCCGTCTGCGACGAGGTCGGTTGGACCTACGAGGTGCACACGGAGCTGAGCGAACCGCTCGCCTCCAACCTCGCCTGGGTCCAAATGTTCCGGCACCCCCGCTTCTACCCCGGACTGGCCTCGGTCCAGCAGCTGACCGACGCGCTCACCGAACCGGTATCCCTCGACGCCATCGCCGCGCTGCTGCCCGACCTCACGCTCGGCAACGCACGCGCCGCCGTCTACCACCTCGTCTGGGAGCGCATCCTCGACGCCGACCTGACGCAGCCACTCTCCAACACTTCCCTCATCCGAAAGGCCAGTCATGCGAACGATTGATACCACCCAACCACTCGAACTGATCGACGGCACGTTCCTCTGCGTCGAGCGAATCGGCAACCAGCTGACTCTGCGCAATCTGACCACCGGCGACTACAAGAACTTGCACGTCGCGGAATTGACGAGCCGGCTCCTCACGCCGCCTGCGATGGTCTCCCTTCCGGAACGCTCGCTCGCGGCACTGCCCAAACCCGAACAGGAAGAGCTCTCCACCGTCGCGGCACACCTGCGCGAGATGGAAACGGGAGAACGAGCCGGGCACGACACGCCTCGCCCCGAATACGACCCAGCGACCCGGTCGCTGACCCACCGGATGGAAGCCAAGGCCGCGGAGCTTGCGGGGACCGAATTCGAGATGTCCGTCCCGACCCTGAAGCGAAAACTCAAGGCGTACCGCGAGTCCGGGGCCGCGGGCCTCATCGACAAGCGCAAGCAGCGCACGTTCGAACGCTTCGACAACGTGGACGAGCGCGTCTACAGCGTCATGTGCTCCATCGTCGACGACCAGACCAACCAGGCCACCGGTACCGTCGCCCGCCTCATCCGCACCCTCGGACGCCGGCTCGACGAACTGTATCCAACAGACGAAGTCCCGGTGCCCTCTGATGCCACGCTACGGCGCCGCTTCGCGGAACTGACCAAGGGCCGGTACACCACCGGGAAGGCCACGTCACGGCGCTCCCGCGACAACACCCCGAAGCGCGTGCACAAGTCCACCATCCGCCTCCTCCCCGGCGCCGAGGTGCAGCTGGACTCCACGATTATGGACATCGAGGTGCTGGGCGAGGACGGCAAACTGACCCGGCCGTGCCTGACCATCGCCGTGGACGTGGCGACCCGCAGCATCGTGGCCGCCACCCTCCGGCTCGACGCCACCAAGGGCACCGACCACGCTTTCCTGCTCGCTCAGATGCTCACGGGCCCACAGTTCCGCCCGGACCGATCTGCGTTCCGCGCCGAGCTGAACCTCGCCCTCATCAACACCCATCACGGGCTGAAGCTGCTCGCCCCCGAGGTTCGCCGGCCTCTCGAGGAAGCTCGCCCGTTCGTCTACCCGCGGCAGATCACCACCGACAACGGGAAGGACTACCTGAGCGAAACGTTCCGCGCCGCCTGCGTCACCTTCGAGTCCGACATTGTCCTCTCGGCCATCCACACCCCAACGGACAAGGCCGTGGTGGAGCGAATGTTCCAGACCATCAACACGCTCTTCACGATGCAACTGCCCGGATACATCGGCAACAGCCCAGTCAACCGCGGCCGCAGGCCGAAAGACGCCCCCGTGCTCGACATCCACACGCTCTTCGAGCTATTCGACGACTGGGTCATCAACTGCTGGCAAAACACACCCAACTCGGCGCTGCGCGACCGGCTCGACCCCAGCATCACGCTCACCCCGAATCAGGCGTTCGCCGCCGCCACCGACCTGTTCGGATCCATGCCGATCTCACTCGACGCCGACATGTTCATCGAACTACTGCCCAGCGATTGGCGTGCAATCGGCGCTGCCGGCATTCAGTTCGACCGTCGTTTCTACGACTGCGCTGACATCAACAAGTACAGAAGGAAGAAGTCCAACATCCCGCACAAGGACAACAAGTGGGAGTTCAAGTACCACCCGTACGACCCGCTCGTGATCTGGCTACGTGACCCCGACGGCGGCTGGATCGAATGCCGGGACCGCAAGGAGCACCTCGCCACCGAACCACACGCCGGCGACTTCCAAGCCGCCCGGCGAGAAGCATTCCGGCGGGCGACCGCAATCACCAACGCCGCAGCCACCGGCACGCCCATGCCCCTCCCCAGCATCTCCGAGACAGAGGACACATTCGCCCCGACCGACCCATCCAGCGAAACCCCAGCACCCAAAACCACCAAGCTCACCCGTTTCAACCCGACAAAGGAAGACCAATCATGAACAGCCCCACAATCATGTTCCCCGAAACCACGAAGATAAAGCCCGCGCCGCGGCACACCAAGGAGGACCTCGCCCGGTTTCTGAACACCATCCCCTACGAACCCGAACGCCACACTGCCGCCGAGTACGCCGCCCTCGGCACCCGCGCCCGAACGGCCTACGACCGGCAGCGCAAGATGTTTCTCTCCGGAGGGATCACCATCCACACCCCGGACTTCTTGCAAGCACGGCTCTCACTGGCCGAGTCCATGAACGAGAACATCCACCCCGACCGTGACCCCAGTGGTTTGATCCTCACCGGAGATGCCACGCTCGGGAAGACAACCGCGACCAGAATGCTCATCCGCTATGTGCACGACGCGTACGTCCGGCAGTTCCCGGACTACGCCAACCACGGACGCGTGCCCATTGTGTTCATCGAAGTGCCGGCCACCTGCACAGGACGAGCACTGATGTGCACCTTCGCCCACTTCTTCGGGATGACCGTCGCACGCACCGACACAATGGAAATGCTCCGGCAGCGCGTCGTGGACATGATGGACCGCGTCGGCACCCGGTTGGTCGTCGTCGACGAACTCCACAACCTCTCGGCCGCCAACAAAGGCAACGGGGAAAGCGTCGACATTCTCCGAAGCCTTCACCGGGACGTCTTCGCAACCTTCCTCTACGCCGGCATCGACCTCGACACCGGCGACCTCCTGTCCGGTCCACGAGGACGCCAGATCGCCGCCCGGTTCACGATGATGCCCATGGAGCGCTACCACCCGAGCAGCGAGGCCGACCACGAAATCTGGCGCGGCATCATCGAACAGTTCGAGGACGCACTGCCGCTCCTGAACCACAAGGCCGGAAGCCTCGTCGCCCTCAGCGCCTACCTTCTCGAGCGCACCAACGGTTCGATCGGCTCGCTCGGCCGACTCATCAACGGCACCGCCAACGGCGCCGTTGGCACCACTGAAGCGGTCACCCGGGCGCTCCTCGACAAGAAGACGATCGACTTCGCAGCCGAGACAGCGCGCATCGAAACCCTCGCCCGCAAAACCCGCAGCCGCCAGTCGGCCGGACGCATTGGAGGCACCAAATGAACGAAGCAACCCGCGTCTTCACCTTTCGCGTTCGACCCCTCGACCGCGAAACCCGTGCCAGCTACATCCGCCGCCTGCTCGAAGCCAACGGCGAGACCCAAGCGCATTGGAAACACCTGCTGAGGCTCGCCGGCACCGAGGAGGCCGGCGCGACCGGTGACCCCGAACTGCGCCTCCTTCAGGCCAAAACAGGGCGCACCGAGTTTCCCTTCACGCGGGAAGTTCTGTCTCCCACGCACTCCGACGGGACAAGCTGCCCGGCCTGCACTGAAGGCTTAGGGAACCAGTGGATGTGCATCCTGTGCGCCCACGGTGCCACGGTGGAACAGGGAGTTCAGTTCACCGAGTACGTGTGCCTCAAGCACGCTCTCTGGGTTGGGGCGGGCACCCGACCTGATCAGCAGATCAATGTCGGTCCTGACGTTCTCGCCGCCGAACGGACCTTTCGGAAGCTCAGAGCGAGGAACCTGCTCGAAGCACGCCTCTTCCTCATCCTCCGGAACGCGCTGATCCAGTCCCCGGTCATCCCGCTCACACCGGAGACTTACCCGGTGCTGATTCGTCTGGCCGCCCTGCTCACCAGCACCGCGTTCATGCGGGCCTTCTATGACCCGACTCAACCGTTCGGGGATGCACACAAGTACCTGAGCCAGGCAATCACAGGAGTCATCGGCACACCCCACCGCAAGCTTGTTCGTGCGATCTGGCTTCACAGTAGGTCAACGCACCTCGCCGTCCGCGAAGCGACCGCGGGTGAACGGCCGTTCACACCGGCATGGGAACACGACCTTCCGCTCAAACCTTCAGTCGCCGCCCGATTCGAGCCGGTAACGGATCCGCTGGAACCGTTCCACCGGTTCTTGGAACCCACTGGAGATCGAAAACTCAGCCGGTCCAACACGTTGGAAGTCCTCGCCCACCAACTGAGACGGAACAAACAGTCCGGGCAGGAGCCGATCACCGGCGCCGGCAAAGTCCCCACCGTCTGCCGCGAAGGACACCGTCTCCAACAGTTCCCAACCGACCTGCTCCGCCACGCCCCGCGGAACACTGACCGGTGCCCGTACTGCAAAAACCGTGAAGCTCTGCCAGGGTTCAACTCCCTCGAAGTCACTTGCCCGGAGCTCGCCCAGCAATACGAACCGGCGCTGAACAACGGGCGACCCGTAAACACGATCTTGGCCGGTTCGCACGACATCATCGTCTGGCGCTGCGCCGCGAACCATCTCACCGAGGCGTCACCTTCCGAACGCACAGCCGGTGGCATCGGCTGCGGAAAATGCACGGGCCGAATCCTATCCGTGGGCGAAAACGACCTCGGGACCACCCACCCCGAAGTGGCAAAAACCTGGCACCCGCGCAACTTCCCCGCGACACCGCAGTCAGTATCCGCGGGAATGAGCGACGTGGTCTACTGGCTCTGCGATGCCGGGCACACCTACAAGCGCAGTATCAGATCCCGAACCCACGGCGGCGGATGCCAACACTGCGACAAGAAAGAACGTCGCGCCACCCTGCCCACGCTTGCCGCGGCGAGGCCCGACCTCGCCCGCGAATGGGACCATGAACTCAACGGGACCCTGACTCCCGAAAAAGTAACAACCGGCTCCGGAAAGACCGTCTACTGGCGCTGCCCCGAGGGACATTCCTACGACCAGATCATTGAGCGACGTGTCGCTGGCTACCGGTGCAGTATCTGCACGCACCGACGCCTCGACACCGGAACGAACGATCTCCTCACCAGAGAACCCGTTCTCTGCGCCGAATGGCACCCCTACCTGAACTACCCCGCCGAGCCCAGCAAGATCGTCCGGGGAACCGGCTCCTTCTGGTGGCGCTGCGGTCATGGACACATCGTGCAGCAGACCGTGGCGCATCGCCTCCAGTCCCACGGATGCACAGAGTGCGATCCAGCGGAAAGGATCCTCAGCAGCCCCTAACAGTAGACAGCAGAAGACCGACCAGAAATTTTCTCTGGTCGGTTTTTTGCTGTCCAAAATGAAAACGGAGCAACCCCGGCAACACGTCAGATCAGAATGGTTGCAACTCCACCAACGGTAGGCCTGACCACCGGCCCAATGATTACAAGGGATCAATTCACTGGAATAGATCAACAGGAAGGCAACGTGTCACCTGTGATGCGGCTCGGTGATGCGGCTCTGTGCTGCCCCACGTCGGCGGCCTCCGGTATCGTCGAGACTATGACCGACCCGACACTGCGTATGCCGAACACCGTGCTGCGGGTGGTGCTCGACCTCGGCGTGCTGCCCCTGGACATCCCCCCGCTGCCCCCGCGTTTCCGGCACCCGGAATTCGACGCGGACTGGGACGACGAGGAGCAGGTCGCCGGCATCTTCCTCGGCTTCGACGACGGAGAGTTCCACCTGGACATCCTGGAAGAAGGAGTCGAGTACCACTTCCACAACGCGGACGGGTCTTCGAGCGATGACAGTCCGTGGCCGGCCGCCGACACCCAGGCCCTCGTCGACTGGGCGACCGGCTTCGTGCTGCACGTTGCACCGCGCCTCCCGGATCTGCTGGAAGACTCGGATGAGGCCGCCGAATGGCACCATGTGGGGCTGCCGGTGTACTCCCGCGATTACGGGCCGGTCCCGCTCGAAATCATCGACGTGGAGTTGGAGGGCGAGCAGCTGATGCTCCCCTGGCTCGGGTCCGGCCACATCGCCGACGATCACCTCGACGGATCTGACCACCCGATCGCGCTCCTCTGGAATCCGGAGCACGAAGATCCGGATATCCCGATCGCACGGGTGTGGCTGAACCCGAAGACCGGGGAACCGACAGCGCGCGCGGAAGCAGGGGTGGACTGGTCGGCCGTGGGGCTCACCAAAGCGGAAGTCCTGTCATGGGCGGAGAGCCTGTACCTGAACAATCACGTGATCGGCGATCCGGCCCAGATGATCATGCGAGCCGCACTGGAACGCATGGCAGGGCTCGACCGCTAGCTGAGTGAGTCCCAACCCGTTGGGTTGCATGACTCCCGATAGCTCCGATCCGACAGCCCCCGTGGACTTTGTTTCTCAGCGGCGGAGCGCCGGGTCCGTCGCCGCACCAATTCGACGGAGATTCTCGTATATAAGACCATTTTTTCGGGTTTCCGGGCCGTTTCGGGCAAAAACTCCGTCGAATTCGTTCGGGCCGGCGTTGCCGGCAGCGAGCGCGCCCTCGCCGCGGCGAACGAGGCCACCATGACCTATCTGCCGGCATGCGAAATCCTGTACCTGCCGGGTCTCCCCCGCCGGGTCGACGAGGTCACCGTATCCCGCGGCACCTCGATCACGGGCTCCGTGATGCGCGTCTCCGGTGCCACGATCCAGATCAACGCCTCCGCCTCGGCGAGCGATGCCAAACTCATGAAGGTCGGCAACGCCGCCGTGCTCTCGATGCAGGACGATTCCGAGCACGGCGCCACCGTGACATCCGTCGCCGTGGCCGAGGCTAAAGAGGGAACGGATGCGGCGAGCGGACGCTTCACCATCCTGCTCACGCTCGACGACCTCACACCCGGGCAGCTCCAGAGCATCCAGGGCAGCAACCTGCGGGTCACCATCCCGGTCAGCTCCACCGACGGGGAGGTGCTCGCTGTGCCGTTGGCCGCGCTTACCGCCGGCCCGGGCGGGGAATCCCGGGTCGAGGTGTCGACCGGATACGGAAAAAAGACCGTGCTGGTCGAGGTGAGCGCCGGGCTCGCGGCTGACGGTTACGTCGAGGTGCAGGCGGTCGACGGTTCCCTCGAGGAAGGGGACCTCGTCGTGGCCGGGCGATGAGCCGACCGGCCGTCGTGGAGCTCATCGACGTCACCCGCTCCTTCCCCGGCCCGCCCGAGGTCCAGGCGCTCACATCAATCAACCTGCGGGTAGAGAAGCAGGACTACCTCTCGATCGTCGGGCCGAGCGGGTCGGGCAAGTCGACCATGCTCAACATCCTCGGCCTGCTCGACCGACCGAGCGTCGGCGAGTACTACCTCGACGGAGCGCTCACGGGTCTGGCCGGCGAGGCGGAACGCGCGGCGCTGCGGGGCGGCAAGATCGGCTTCGTGTTCCAGGCCTTCCACCTCATGCCGCACCGCTCGGTGTGCGACAATGTGCTGCTGGCCACGATCTACAGCAAAGTTCCGCGCGCCGACCGCGAATGACGGGCCCGCGCCGCCCTGCACCGGGTGCACCTGGACCACCGGATCGACTTCCTGCCCGGCACTCTCTTCGGCGGCGAGCGCCAGCGGGTCGCGGTCGCGCGGGCCGTGGTGGCCTCGCCCCAGCTGCTGTTGGCCGACGAGCCGACCGGCAACCTCGACGCCTCCACCTCCAGGGAGGTCATGGACCTGTTAGAGGAGCTGAACGCCGGCGGCCTCACGCTCATCGTCATCACCCACGACCGGGCCGTGGCGGATCGCGCCGGGCGCACCATCAGCATCACCGACGGCCGCGTGAGCGAAACAACATGAAATTGCGGATGCCGAACCGCCGTCGAGCGACCAGCGCTCCGGCCCCGGTAAGCGACGGTGACCGCGGGGCCGCGCCGGCCATCACCCGCGCCGACCGGTTCTCGGTGCAGGACCTCATCGTCGAGGCGGGCTATGGCATCGGGGCGCGCCCCACCCGCCTGATCATGACCACGCTCGGGACCACGATCAGAATCGCCTCCCTGGTGGTGACAATCGGATTCGCCCAGACGGCAGCCGGCCAGATCGCCCGCCAATTCGACGCGGTCGCGGCCACCCAGGTCGTGATCGAGCCGGGGAGCACCGACGGGATGAACAGCTCGGAGCGCGCGACCGGGCGACTGCCTTGGGATGCCCCGGACCGGGTCAGCCGCCTGGCCGGGGTGGAGCTGGCCGGCCTCGTCAGCGAGGTGCCCCTCGATGCCGTGACCATTACCGCGGTGCCGGTAAACGACCCGTCGGAACCGGCAACCCTGGGCCCATCGCTGATGGCCACCTTCCCCGGACTGCTCGACGCGGTTCGCGGCAACATCGTGACCGGCCGGTACTTCGACACCGGCCACGATGCCAGGGCCGATCGGGTGGCGGTGCTCGGTTCGCGCGCGGCTGATCGCCTGGGCATCAACCGCGTCGACAGCCAGCCCTCCATCTTCATCGGCGACTCCTCATATACCGTGATCGGCATCATCGATGGGATGGAGCGACGCTCCGACCTGCTCGACGCGGTGGTCGTGCCGATGGGCACCGCGCGCGCCGACTTCGGCCTGACCGGCCCGGATGAACTGCAGATCCGGATCGCTCTCGGCGCCGGCAAAGTGGTCGCGGAACAGGCTCCGCTCGCCCTGGACCCCAACGCTGCGCAGAACTTCGAGGTACAGGCCCCGTCGGCTAGGTCCGCCCTGCGCGAGAACGTGCAGGCCGACGTGAACGTCATCTCCCTGATTCTCGGCGTGCTCGCACTCGTCGCGGGCGGACTGGGGATCGCGAACGTCACTCTGCTGTCGGTGATGGAAAGGGTGGGCGAGATCGGGCTGCGCCGGGCCTTGGGCGCCACCAAGCGCAACATCTCGAGCCAGTTCATGGTCGAATCCGTGGTCATCGGCCTACTCGGCGGCCTGATCGGAGCCGCACTCGGGGTCTTCGCGGTGGTGATCGTGTCGCCTATTCAGCAGTGGGCGCCGGTCGTCGACCCCTGGCTCGCAGCCGGGTCGGCGCTGCTCGGGGCCGTCGTCGGCCTTGCCGCCGGGGTCGACCCCGCCCTGAAGGCGTCGAATATCGAGCCGATCGTCGCCCTGCGCGGGGGCAACTGACGCACCCTGTCGGCCCCGCCTCGCATCAGCCGCGCGCCTCGTCGGCGACGAGCGCGAGCTCCACGAACGCGCGCACGGCAGCCGACGCGCGCCGCTTGCGCGAGGCCGCCAGGTACACCGTGAAATCGGGCAGATTCGCCACGGGAAGCCGGTGCACGTCGAGCGCGTCGTGGGCGGTGAATTCGGGCAACAGGGCCACTCCGAGGCCGTTGGTCACGTATTCGGCGGCCGTTCCGATATCGGAGACCTCGATCATCACCCGCCGCTCGAGGCCGGCAGCGGTGAAGGCATCGTCCACGATCTGACGGCTGGCGTAGCCGGGCGGCAGATCGATGAACTCCTCCGGCACGAGGTCGCCCAGGCCCACGGCCGACGCGGAGGCGAGCCGGTGGCCTTTCGGCACCACCAGCACCATCGGCGACGAAGCGATCGGCACGGCTGAGAGCGCCGTCGGCGCCGGGCCGCTGAGGGCGAGGAAGGCCAGGTCGAGTTCGCCCGAGACGAGCTCGTCGACCAGCCCGGCCGACCCCCGCCGGGCCGCGCGCAGCCGCACGCCGACGCCCGGATGGCCGGCGCGGAAGAGACCGAGCAGCCGAGGCACATTGACGAGCGTGACCGAGGTCATCAGCCCGATCACGATGGACCCGGTGATGGCGCGGGTGGTGTCCTGGGCGGCGTCGCGCACCTCGTTCACGGCGTCGAGGGCGTCGCGCACCTTCGGAAGCAGCAGTTCGCCAGTCGTAGTGAGCCTGATCTGGCGGCGGCTGCGATCGAACAGTTCGACGCCCAATTCGCTTTCGAGCGATCGAATGCCGGCCGAGACGGCTGACTGGGCGATGGTGAGCCGGTCCCCGGCGCGCGTGAAGCTCAACTCACCGGCGACGGCGCTGAAGAATTCGAGCTGTCTCAATTCCATGGGCCTAAGCATCTCATTTTCAGATCGTTTGCATCGCTACTCGGCGTTGCTTGTTATTGAATGTGCAGCGACGATGGAGGGGAGGCCGATTCAGAACGGCGATCCGGGAGGCATCACAATGACCACTACTTCACCGCTCCAGAGCGACGACGACACAACCGAGACCACGCTCGTGCGCTCTGACGCCGGCACCCCCGCTCCGTCCACCCGCTCCGCCGAACGCGTGGTGGAATGCCTGAAGGCATACGGCGTGCAGTGGGTCTTCGGCGTTCCCGGCGCCAAGATCGACCCGGTCTATGACGCTCTCATCGACGACGGACCCGAGGTGATCGTGGTGCGTCACGAGCAGAATGCGGCCTTCATGGCCGCGGCCGTCGGGCGTCTGAGCGGCCAGCCGGGCGTCGTCCTGGTGACGAGCGGCCCAGGCACCTCCAACCTCGCGACGGGCCTGCTGACGGCGACGACCGAAGGCGACCCGGTGGTCGCCCTCTGCGGCGCGGTTCCGCGCGCAGACCGGTTGAAGCGTACCCACCAGACAATGGATGCCGTGGGCATGCTGTCCGCCGTGACCAAGTCCGCCGGCGAGGTGAGTGTCGCCGACAACGTGCCGGAAGCAATCGCGAACGCGTTCCGCGAGGCAAGCCAGGAGCCCAAGGGCGCCGCAGCGGTTGTTCTCCCCTACGACGTGCTCACGGACTCGACGACCGTGTCGATGACGCATCCGCACTGGGTGCCGCAGCTGGGCGCCGCACCCTCCAAGAGCGTGCAGCGCGCTGCCGCCCTGCTGAAGGATGCGCAGTTCCCGGTCATCCTTGCCGGCGCGCGGTCCGGCTCGGACCAGGCCGTCGCGGCGCTGCACCGCCTGCTGGGCGTCGCCGGACTGCCCGTCGTTGAGACGTTCCAGGCCGCGGGAGTCATCTCGCACGAGCTCGAAGAGCATTACCTCGGACGCGTGGGCCTGTTCCGCAACCAGCCCGGGGACATCCTTCTGCACAAGGCCGACGTGATCCTGACCGTCGGCTACGACTTCGTCGAGTACGAACCGTCGAAGTGGAACAAAGACCACCTGCGCGTGATCATCCACCTGGACGAACTCTCCGCCGACCTCGACGACTACTACCGCCCCACGCTCGAACTGCGCGGCGACGTCGCCGAGACCCTCGACGCCCTCGCCCGCCAGATCAACGGGCTGTCGATGCCGGTCGCCGCCGCGGCCGAGGTAGCCGAGCAGCGCGCCCGCCTCGCGCACGCCGACCAGCCCACCGGTCGCCGGGACGAGTCCGAGGGCGTGCACCCGGCCGACCTCACCCTGATGATGCGCGAACTGCTCCCGGATGACACGACGGTGCTCTGCGACGTGGGCTCCCACTACATCTACATGGCCCGGCACTTCCGCACCTACCACCCGCGCACCCTGCTGTTCTCGAACGGCCAGCAGACCCTGGGCGTGGCCCTGCCCTGGGCGATCGCCGCGACCCTGGTGCGCCCGGGCACACCAGTCGTGTCCGTGTCGGGCGACGGCGGTTTTCTCTACTCCGCCATGGAGCTGGAGACGGCCGTGCGGCTCGGCTCGACGTTCACCCACATCATTTTCAACGACGGCACCTACGACATGGTGGCGTTCCAGCAGATGGGCAAATACGGGCGCACCTCCGGCGTGCAGCTGGGCGATTACGACGCCGTCGCCTATGCCGAATCATTCGGCGCCCACGGCCACCGGGTAACGCACCTCGACGACTTCGCCGGCATCCTGGCGCAGGCCCTTGCCGAACCCGGCCCGAGCATCATCGACGTGCACGTCGACTACCGCAACAATAGAGATGACCTGATGGCCGATCTGGAAAGCGATGTGCTGCAATGAGCAAATTCACTGTCACCCGACACGAAATTTTCCAGACGAGCCTGATGAGCGCGCTGCTCGACGGCGTCTACGAAGACGAGATGACCGTGCGCGACCTGCTCGGCCGCGGCAGTTTCGGACTCGGCACGTTCAACGGACTGGACGGTGAAATGCTGATCATCGACGGCATCTGCTACCAGTTGCGGGCCGACGGCGGGGTGTCGAAGGCCGACCTGGGCGCGCACACGCCCTACGCCGTCGTCACGAATTTCGTGCCTCATATCGAGAGCCAATTGCCGAAGAACATCGTGCGCGCGGAGGCGTCAACGTTCATCGACAAGCTGACGGCGTCGCAGAACTACATGTACGCCCTGCGCATCGACGGCGACTTCGAGTGGATCCGGATGCGCACGGTCGTCAAGCAGGAGAAGCCCTACCGCCCCATGGTGGAGGCAACCGACGAGGACGCGATCATTGAGTTGCACGACGTCTCGGGCGTCGTGGCTGGCTTCCGCACCCCGCTCTACGAGCAGGGGATCGGCGTGCCCGGCTGCCACACGCATTTCCTGACCGACGACCGCACGGCCGGCGGCCACGTGCTCGACTTCAAGCTGCGCTCCGGCACCGCTGCCCTGTGCCTCGGCACCGACCTGCGCTTGCAGCTGCCGCTGACGGATGCCTTCAAGAACGCCAACCTGTCCCCCGACGACCTCGAGTGGCAGATCCAGAAGACCGAAATGCACCGGTAGCCGAGCGATCCGAATCGGTTGGTTGTGTCGCTCTCGAAAGATCACAGCTCAGCGCACCGAGTGAATGCTGCTCATCACAGGTGACTCCCTGCCCGGCGTCCAGCCAATTCGACGGAGATTCTGGTGCAAATCGGCTTCTTCTCAGGATTTACGGCCATTTTTGGGCAAAATCTCGGCTCTCCGTCGAATTCGTCCGGGGTACGGGGTGGAGCGGCTGATGGAGGTGCGAAGCGCGCACGCGCTGCCGCTCATCCGGCGCGCGTTGTGGCCAATTCAGGAGATCCGTCCGGCCGGGCCGAACATCCGCCCCGGTTCCGCACTGGTCCGTGGCGGCCGATGGACTTGGCTGACGGATGTCCTGAGTTGGCCACATGTGTCGGCTCGGCCGGGCCTAACCCACGCATGAGGGCAGCGCGACCGCCATCACGGTGAGCGCGAAGGTGCGGGGTATCCGTCTGCTGGATGGCGTGGGCGACCACGACATCGACTGCAAGCTGGACGGATTCGGCTCAATGCGGCTGAAGTCCAGCGTGGTGAAGAAGGTCCAGCCCCGAACCGCCCGCTAAGGGGACCGTCAGCGTCCGGAATCCAGCCCTGCCCGACGGTTCGACATCAGCGCCGCCAGATCGGTGTTCACCAGAACCCGCACCCGTTCCGCCCGCCGCTGCGCGTAGTCGGGCTCCCGGCGGTCGACAACCTGTTCGACCAGCCGGGCGGCGAGCGCGGCGCCGATTTCCTCGCTGGCGTCCGTGCGGGCCCGCTTAAGCAGGTCGGCGACCTGCTCGTCGTCGGCGGCCACGGCCCGTAGGGCACCGGCGAGCTTCAGGTGCACACTCCGTCGCAAGGCCAGCTGGCGCACGTGGAGCCTGTCATCGTCGGTGATCTCGAATGCGCTCCGCTGCCGGCCCAGGACTTTCCGCTGCCGGCCGACACGCTCGGCATCTTCCTCGTTCTGCGTCGCCAGCCGGACCAATTCGGAGCGGACGGCCGCGGTGTAATCGGCATCGGCGAAGTCGCGGTGCTCACGCAGCGCCCCCACGATGATGTGGTTCTTCACGGCCATGCGCGCCGCGGAGAGCCCGATGAGAACGCCCTCGTCGACAATCCGCTCAAAGGAGGCCATGGCGATACCCTACGCCCCACGCGCCCACGGGGGTCTCATGGGCTGCATGACGGCAGGAACCGAAGCCTCGACACGCTGGCCCACCATCCCCAAGAATGTTCGCGCCCTCACGGTGCCGCCCAACCTCGTCAACTATGACGAGACCTGCGCTGCCTTCACCTGGGACGAGGCCCGCCACGCTCTTTCGGGACTGCCCGGCGATCGGGGGCTCAACATCGCCTACGAGGCGGTTGACCGGCATGCCGCCGGTGCCAGGGCCGCTCACGAGGCCCTGTGCTTCGTGCGCGGCGACGGCACGACCCACTCCCTGAGCTATGCAGAGCTCGCCGAGCAGACCGGCCACTTCGCCAGCGTGCTGCGGGGCCTAGGCATCGGGCGGGGCGACCGGGTCTTCTCCCTCCTCGGCCGCGTTCCCGCGCTCTACGTCGCGGTGCTCGGCACGTTCAAGAATGCCAGCGTCTTCTGCCCGCTGTTCTCCGCCTTCGGGCCGGAGCCGGTACGCCGACGGCTCCAGCTCGGCGGCGGCCGGGCCCTGGTCACAACGCGGGCGCTGTACCGCAAGAAGGTGGCGCCGATCCGGGTCCAGCTGCCGGACCCGCGACACGTGTTGCTGGTCGACGCCGACGGCCATCCGGACCCGGGCACGCTCGATCTGGCGGCCCTGCTGCGGGAGACCCCGCCCTACATCGAGATCGCCGCCACCCAGAGCTAGGACATGGCTCTGCTGCACTTCACGAGCGGCACCACCAGCACCCCGAAGGGTGCCATCCACGTTCACGACGCCGTGACCGCGCACTACGCGACCGGCCGGTTCGCCCTCGACCTGCACCCCGGTGATCTCTACTGGTGTACCGCCGACCCCGACTGGGTCACGGGCACCTCCCACGGCATCATCGCTCCGCTGGTGCACGGCGTGACCGCCATCGTCGACGAGGAGGAGCTGGACGCGGACCGGTGGTTCCGGGTGCTCACCGAGCAGCGCGTGACCGTCTGGTACACGGCGCCGACCGCCCTGCGAATGCTTCTGAAAGCCGGCTCAGACCGGGCCGCCGGCCACGACCAGTCCACGCTGAGGTTCGTGGCCAGCGTGGGTGAGCCGCTCAACCCGGAGGTCGTGGTGTGGGGCCAGGAGACGTTCGGGCAACCCGTGCACGACAACTGGTGGCAGACCGAGACCGGCGGGATCATGATCGCGAACTACGCGGCCACGCCCATCCGCCCCGGCTCGATGGGGCGGCCTTTGCCCGGCGTCGGGGCGGCGAGGTCGTGCTGGTGACCGAAATGGATGCCCTGAGCGAGCTGGCACTGCGGCCCGGCTGGCCGTCGATGTTCCGCGGGTATCTGGGCGAGGAGGAACGTTACCGACGAACTTTCGCCGGCGGCTAGTACCTCACCGGCGACCTCGCCCGACAAGATTCCGACGAGTACTTTTGGTTTGTCGGCCGCGGAGACGACCTCATCAAGTCGTCCGGGCACCTGATCGGGCCCTTCGAGATGGAGAGCTCGCTGATGGAGCACGAGGCGGTGGCGGAGGCCGGCGTGATCGGCATCCCGGATCCGGTTGACGGCGAGGTGGTCAAGGCCTTCGTGGAACTAAAGACAGGGTGAGAGCCCAGCGAGGCCCTGCACCTGGACATTATCGGCTTCGCCCGCGGCCTGCTGCACCAGATGCTGCGGGTGCGGCGGTTCGAGGAGAAGTGCGTCGAGCTGTACTGCGCCGCATAGATCCGCGGGTTCATGCACGTCTGCATCGGCGAAGAGGCGGTGGCAGCCGGCGTTCTGGTGACGCTCGAACCGGAGGACGCCGTCGTGGCGACCAACCGCGAACACGACCACGCGCTGCTGCGAGGGGTCGCCGCCGGCGCAATCCTGGCCGAGATGTACGGATTCGAACAGGGATGCTGCCGGGGCCGCAGCGGGTCCATGCACCTTTTCGACGCGGCCACCCGGTTCTTCGGGGGCAACGCCATCGTCGCCGGCGGTCTTCCTCTCGCCATCGGTCTGGCTCTGGCCGACAAGATGGCGGGCCGTTCCCGCGTCACCGCCTGCTTCTTCGGCGAGGGCGCCGTCGAGGAAGCCACTCGGCGCGCCGTCGCCGCCGTGAGAGCCGGCGCCGGACCGCACTTCCTCGAGCTCCGCACGTACCGCTTCCGGGCGCACACGATGATCGACCCCGAGCGCTACCGCGAGAAGGCCGAGGTGGCCCAGTGGCTGGAGCGCGACCCGATCGACCTGCTGCGCGCCGCGCTGGAGGCCGACGGCGAGCTCCCCGAGCGCATGTGGGCCGACCTGCGGGCATCCGTGGACACCGAGGTGCAGGTCGCCGTCGACTTCGCCGAGGCAGGCACCGCGGAACCGGTCGAAAACCTCACCCGCCACGTGTATACCGAGAGAGACGTCACCGAGCAGGAACGATCATGAAACGGATGCCGAGATGAAAACCACCTATCGCGAGGCCATGCGGGCGGCCATCCGGGAGGCGATGGCGCGCGATGACCGGGTGTTCATGATGGGGGAAGACGTCGGGTCCCACGGCGGCTGCTTCGCGGTGAGCCTGGGTCTGCTCGAGGAATTCAGGCCCGAACGCATCCGGGACACCCCGCTCTCGGAAACCGGGTTCGTGGGGGCCGGGATCGACGCGGCCCTGGGCGGGATGCGCCCGATCGTCGAGATCATGACCGTCAACCCCAGTCTGCTCGCCCTCGGCCAGATCATGAACAACGCGGCGACCCTGTCCTACATGTCGGGCGGGCAGTTCAGTGTGCCCGTGGTGATCCGCATGACCACCGGCGCCGGGCGCCAGCTGGCCGCCCAACACTCGCACGGCCTCAAGGGCTGGTACGCACACATCCCGGGCCTGCGTATCCTCACCCCGTCGTCCCTGGCCGACGCCCACGGGGTGCTGTGGAGCGCCCTGCAAGACCCTGACCCGGTGCTGATCTTCGAGCATAGTTCGCTCTACAACACTGCCGGCGAGCTCGACGATGACGCCGGCGCGGTCGACATCGACACCGCGGTCGTGATCGACGAAGGTTGGCGCAGCGGCAGCATCTCGTCCGAGATCAGCGCACGCATCTCCGAAACAGCCTTCTTCGACCTGGATTCTCCGGTCGGCCGGGTCTGCAGCGCCGAGGTGCCGCTGCCCTACGCCCGGCACCCGGAGCAGGCCGCCCCGCCGTCGACCGCACGCGTCATCGCCGCCGCCCGGGAGGCGGTGGGCACCCGTGGGTGAGTTCCGGATGCCGGCGCTCGGCGCGGACATGGAGCAGGGCAGGGTGGTGGAGTGGCTGGTCAAGCCGGGCGACTACGTGCATCGCGGCGACATGGTCGCCGTCGTCGACACCGAGAAGGCGGACATCGACGCGGAGTCGTTCGAGGAGGGCGTGGTCGCCGAGCTGCTCGTCGAGGTCGGCACGACCGTTCCGGTCGGCGCACCACTCGCCCGGATCATCCAGACCCCGGCGGCCGAGGTCGAGCCCACGGTGCCGACCACGTCCGCGCCGGCCCCGGCGCTCGCCCGGGCGGTCCCGGTGCCGGGCTTCGTGTCTCCCCCTGAGCGCCAGCTTGCACACCGGCTCGGCGTCGACACCGACGCGTTGCACGGAACCGGGAAGCACGGCGCCCTCACCCGGGCCGACGTTGAGCAGGCCGCAGCCGCGCTGTCGACCGCCGAACAACCGTCTGCCCCGGCAGTAACCCCGCTGACGGTCCGCCGGGTGCGGTCCTCCCCGCTCGCGCGGCGCGTCGCCAAGAGTCTCGGCGTGGACCTGGCAGTCGTGCCGGGCACCGGCGCCGGGGGCGCCGTCACCGAGGCCGACGTGCGCAACGTCACCACCGCGCCACCCGTCGCAGAGCCGGCCGCCGCACCAGTGATCGCACCAACCGCCGGGCCAACCGCCGCTCCAACGGATGCCGCCGAGCGGGCCGCGGGCCTGCTCCGCGCCATCGGGTCGCTGATGGCGCGCTCGAAGAAGACCATCCCGCACTACTACCTGAGCACCACCCTGGATTTGCGGGCGGCACTGGCCTGGATGGAGCAGTACAACTCCGCCCGCCCGATCGCTGAGCGGCTCGTGCCGGCCGCCCTGCTCCCGAAGGCCTCCGCGCTGGCCGCCAGGGACGTCCCCGAGGTCAACGGCTTCTTCACCGAGGGTTCCTTCCAACCGAGCGCCGCAGTGCACCTGAGCGTAGCCGTGGCAGTGCGCCGGGGTGGCCTGGTTGCCCCCGCGCCGCACGACGCGGACACCCTGCCGCTGGAGGTGCTGATGAAACAGCTGCGGGACCTGGTGAGCCGGGCGCGCGGCGGGCGATTCCTCGCCCGGATCAACGAACTGTTGCAGAACCCGGAGGAGCTATGACCGAACAGACCGAACAGGAGGCCCGAGCGGCAGTGTATGCGGCCATCCGCCAGGTGGCGCCGGATGTCGACACCGACGATCTCGACGAGGGCGCGCGATTGCGCCAGGATCTGGAACTCGACTCGCTGGACTTCTTGCGGCTGATAAAGACGATCCACGAGGCGACAGGCGTTGACATCCCCGAGCGCGACTACGCGGTTGTCACAACGGTGCGAGTCCTGATCACCTATGTCGCCCTGCACGGTTGATTCAGTTCTCGAGCATTATTCGGTTTCTTCCCGGCCGAGTCAAGGCCCTCGACGCAGTCCCGCCCAGGATATGTACTGATGTTCCAGCCCGAACTGGAGGAACCCATGACCATTACCGCACATGCATCATCCGTTGCCACGTATAACCGTGCAGCGACGGACGCGTTCGGCGACTACCTGAGAAAAATTGGCAGCGTTTCGCTCCTCACCGCCGAGGACGAGGTCGACCTGGCCAGACGCATCGAAGTCGGCCTGTTCGCCGAGCAACGCAGCGAGCAGGGCGAAATTGAACCCTCTCTCCTCCGCGAGCTGGCCTGGCTTGCCCATGACGGCCGCCGCGCGAAGAACCACTTCATCGAAGCGAATCTGCGCCTGGTGGTCAGCATCGCCAAGCACTACTCCGGACGCGGAATGCCCATCATGGACCTCGTGCAGGACGGCAACATCGGCCTCGTCCGCGCCGTCGAAAAATACGACTTCATGACCGGCTACAAATTCTCCACCTACGCCACCTGGTGGATCCGCCAAGCCATCCACCGCGGCATGGCCGACAAATCCCGCATGATCCGCATCCCCGTGCACACCGCGGAGAAGCTCAACAAGATCAAGCGCATCCGCCGAGACCTCACCAGCACCCTCGACCGCGAACCCACCGTGGCGGAGCTCTCCGAGGCCTCGCAGATCCTGCCGGCCGATGTGATGCGCCTGCTGCGCTATGACAACGAGCCGATGTCCCTGCAGTCGCCGGTGGGCGATGGTCTCGGCGACATCTCCGAGCTGATCATCGACGACGACCTCCCCCAGCCCGAGGAGCATGCCGTGCTCACCATGCGGGCTTCGGACATCGTTTTCTACATGAGTGCCCTGCCGCCGCGGGAGCGGTCGATCCTGATGTCCCGGTTCGGTCTCGACGGGGGCGCGCCCCAGACGCTGGACCAGATCGCCGTCGTTCAGGGCGTGACCCGGGAACGGGTGCGCCAGATCGAGAAGCGCGCACTGGCCCTGCTGAAGGTGCCGTGCCTGGAACAGTACCTGCGCGATTGACCGCCTCTGGGCGGGGACCCGACCGGCTGACGCAGCGGCCGACGCGACTCGAGAAGTCACGTCAGCCGCTGTGGTCACTCCCCCTGCTCATCCATGGCGCCCAGTAGTTCCGGTCGAAGGCGATTTCACTGACCCTGCCCAGCGGCGCGTCGATCGGCATTAGGCGCTCGGTCGCGGGAAGCGCGAAAATGGGCTCATGTCCTCCGTAAGCGCTGCACCCAGGTCTCTGCCCGCATCCGTTCGAATCGGAGAGGGCCGCGGTGGCCTCACCGTGGTGAGAGTGGTCGGTCGCGCCGGCTCCGCCGAGATCTACCTGCACGGCGCGCACGTCACCGACTTCACCCCGGCCGGCGGCCGGCCGGTGCTTTTCCTGAGCGACCTGAGCCGGTTCGGGGCCACCGCCGCGATCCGCGGCGGCGTGCCGATCTGCTTCCCCTGGTTCGGTGCGAACGCGCTCGATGCGGCCGCGCCGTCGCACGGTTTCGCCCGCCTGATCGAGTGGGAGCTCGTGGACGCCCACGAATCCGACGACGACGTCGTGCTCACCTTCAGCCTCACCGACACTCCCGCCACACGCACCTCGGCTTGGCCCCACCGTTTCGAGGCCCGCTACACGGTCACCGTCGGCGCCCGCCTGACCCTCGCCCTCCGGGTGACCAACCGGGAGACGGATGCGCTCAGCTACGAAGAAGCGCTGCACACCTATCTGCGAGTGAGCAATGTGCGCGGCACGACGGTCTCGGGGCTGCAGGGCACCGCGTTCCTGAACCAGCTGACCGCTCTGACCGAGCCCGCGGAGAACAACCCCCTGGGCTTCGGCACCGAGACGGACCGCCTCTATCTGGGCAGCCGCGGCAGCGCCACCGTCGCCGACCCGGACGGCCGCACCGTCACGATCGAATCCGACGGATCCGACAGCACCGTGGTCTGGAACCCCTGGGCCGACAAGGCCGCCCGGATGAGCGACTTCGGCGACGACGAGTGGCCTGGCATGGTCTGCGTGGAAACCGCGAACGTACGCCGGGACCAGGTACGTCTGGACGCCGGCCAGAGCCACACGACGACCGTCGAGTTCGCGGTTTCGGCCTGAGAACCGACCTTCGGGACTGCCCCGCAAAAACTTTCTTTCGGCGCTAGCGTGACGAATTCCCGTCGACCCACGTCATACTAGTGTCGCCCGGCTCGTGCCACGCGCCGCGACAGATTGGAGCATGCCATCGTTGAACAGACGACCTCCGCACGACCAGCCGTCCCCTTAACCGGACCAGGGACGACTGTCATCGCCGATGGCGTCGTCGCGAAGGTAGCCGGCATCGCCGCACGCGAGGTGCCGGGCGTTCACGCGCTCGGCGGAAGCGCGGCCCGGGCTCTCGGCGCCATCCGGGAAGCCCTCAGCGTCGCCGACCTCTCCCCCGGGGTGAGCGTCACCACCGAGGGCGCCGCGGCATCCATCGCGATCTCCATCGTCGTCGAGTACCCGCACGAACTGCAGAAGGTCGCGGGCGCAGTGCGCAACGCGGTCGAGACGGCGATCGAGACAATCGTCGGCATGCAGGTCACCTCGGTCGATGTGACCGTCAAGGACGTGCACCAGGCGTCAGATGACACGGTCGCGGACGTCGACGAGGCAGACACCCCGGACTAATCCGGCTCTTTTCCCCACTTCACCAGAACTGGCCTTCATCAGTTCGCAAACAACAGAGAGACGCAAGGACAAATTATGGGCTTCATCGGATTCCTTATTCTCGGACTCATCGCCGGCGCAATCGCCAAGGCAATCCTGCCGGGCAACCAGGGCGGCGGCTGGGTCATCACCCTCATCCTCGGCGTGCTCGGCGCGTTCCTCGGTGGTTTCCTCGGCTCGGTCATCTTCGGCACCGGTCTCGAGAACTTCTTCGACATCTCGACCTGGCTTCTCGCCATCGCCGGCTCCGTCATCGTTCTCGTGATCTACGGCGCACTCACGGGGCGTCGTCGCCGGGCCTAAGTCACGGCAGCGCGACAAGCGCGCACGAACGGGCGCACTATTAGGGGGTGCTCCGGTTCGTTCGCGCTTTTTTTTGTTGATTTGTGCCTGCCGGCGTCCGATTGCCGGCATTCTGCGTGCCGGTGGCGTCAGTCGCCGGCGACGTCGTGCAGGTGGTGCACCGGATCGTGCACGAAATATTGCCCCATCGTGGTGACGGTGAACCGGGCACCGTCGCTGCGGCGACCGGTTCGGCCGTGGTCTGCGGGCGAAACGGCGGCGAAAGAGCCGGCGACGGATGCCGCGGCTTCGGCGAGTTCGCGGGCCACGACCGCCGGCTCCTGCTCGTTATAGCGCTCCATCACCGCGGTGGCGTCCTGGTCCCAGTTCGGGAAAGCCGGGTCGTCCTCGGCGAGCATGAGGGTGAGACGCTCGTCGAAGATGCGGAACACGTCGCGAACATGGGCCGCGTATTCCAGAGCAGACCAGGTCTGCTCGTCGGGGCGCGACGCGACATCCATTCGCTGCAGCACCGGCTGCCAGCGGGCCGCGTTCTCGCGCACCAGCCGCGGAATGTGCGCGAAATCGACGTCGGCGGCGGAGAAACCGCACTCCGGGCAGGGGCGCTCCAGCACCCAGGTCCAATCTTTTATATCCGCGCTGATTCCCATCCGGTGATCCTATCCGGCGGTCACGGCTACGCACCGGTGTCCGGCCAAACCGAACCGTCGTTGATTCCGAACAATGGGCGAGCACGGATGCACCGTGACATCTACTGGAGGTCTTCTCATGCGTACATCCCCCAACCGCATCATTGCCACTGTTTTCGGTGCCGTCTACGTTCTGGTCGGCGTGCTCGGTTTCTTCGTGACCGGCGGCGTCGACTTCTTCGCCACCGATGGCG
Source organism: Cryobacterium sandaracinum (assembly GCF_004403415.1). Taxonomy (NCBI): domain Bacteria; kingdom Bacillati; phylum Actinomycetota; class Actinomycetes; order Micrococcales; family Microbacteriaceae; genus Cryobacterium; species Cryobacterium sandaracinum. The sequence continues at coordinate 152,097 of NZ_SOGO01000042.1, read as the reverse complement.
GCCTGCTTCTCGGCATCTTCGCGGTCAACCCTCTCCACAACACGGCCCACCTCCTGATCGGCGCAGCACTGTTGATCGCCGGCCTGGCCACGGCCCCCGCCGCAAAGGCCGTCAACACCACGGTCGGTGCGGTGTACCTGCTCCTCGGAATTGTCGGTTTCTTCATCGCCGACACCGCGCTCAACATCCTCGCCCTCAACACGGCCGACCACTTCCTGCATCTGACCAGCGCCATCGTGCTGCTTGGAGCCGGTCTCGCAGCCGACAAGACGGTACCTCGCACGGTCACCGTCTAGCCCACGCGCGCCACCCACACCGCGGACAGGAATCCCATGACGCAGATCACGCGCCTCTGGATCGCTTTCGCCGCCCTCGGGGCAGGGATTATTCACCTGGCCGTGGGCGCCGGCGCTCCAGCCCTGCTCGCCGTCACCTTCGTCGGGCTCGGCGTCGCCGAGCTCTGCTGGGGTGTGGCGACGCTCGTGCGAGGAAGGCATCTTTGGCCGAACCAGGCCCTCGTCGCCGCCCTTCTCCCGGGCGTCGTTTGGGCTGCAATGGTGGCGCTCCGCAGCACCTCGGCGGTGCCGGCCGACGCCACAGTGCTGCCGGTCTTCCCAATGACCATCGCCACCCTGTTCGGCGTGTTCGTGGCCGTCTCCCTTGCCCTCACCCGGCGGCGTGCCAGATGCCGGGCGGCGGCATCCGACACCCCTGCCGGGGTGACCGGGGCGACCGAACCCGCACCGCAGGGCTGGCGTTTCCTGGCCGCGCTGACGCTCGGCGGCCTGCTGGTTTCCGGCCTGACCACTCCGGCCCTGGCCGCGACGGATGCCGGCACTCAGGCGGTCCCGCACGGGTCCCACGGTCACTCGGGCCCCGCCGTTCTGCCCGGCGCACCGCACTCCCACCACTGACCGGCTGCGGGCCAAAGATAATTCCCGGGTCTCGCTGGGCCCGGCAGCCCTTCTAGTCCGGCTGCTGCGATCCGCAGACGGCGACAGCCCGGATTTCGCTGGCGATTTGGTTTTCGGTCCAGGGCAGGTTCAGCTGGGGTGCCGGCACCTCTCCGGACGCGGGCGCAGCGCCGGCGACCGCGGCAAGTCGGCGGGCGACCGCCTCGGCGAATCCGCGGCCGGAGGTCGAATTATTGAAGGCGACCACTACCGTGAGTCCGCTGACCGGGTCGGCCATCGCCGCCGAAATGAAACCGGGGATCTCCCCGGACTGACCGAGCAGCGGGCCGAACCGCTCGACCCCGAGGCCGTGTTGATGCCAGGAGAGGGCTCCGGCACCCGGCAGAACCGGCGCCCACTGCGCATCCGTCGATGTTTTCGACAGGAGGGTCCCCGCGGCCAGCGCCTGCGCCCAGATCTTCAGGTCGTCGAGGTTCGAGACCGCCCCCGCCGCCACTCCGCCCACCGAGGGCGACAGCTGCGTCACATCGAGCACGCTCCCACAGCGGGCCCTGCCGACCGGATCAAGGGCCGCGGCATAGCCGCGGGGACTCGGCCCCGGGATCGCAAGCTCGCCCGGCGATGGCAGGCTGGTGTTCGTCATGCCCAGCGGTTCGAACACGTAGTGCCGGTAGAGCCACGGCCAGTCGCGTCGGGTTGCCTGCTGCAGGGCGAGACCGAGCAGCACGACCCCGGTATCCGACGCGGACCAGGTTCCGCCGGGCAGCGCCACCCGAGGTGCGCCCGTGCCGCTCGCGATAACTTCGCGCGTCGACCATTTGCGACTGGGGTTGGCCATAATCTGCGGAGCCATCAGTGAGGCGTGATCGGCCAGGCCGGACGTGTTGCGGCAAAGCTGCCCGAGGGTGATTTTGTCCAGCCCCACCACCCGGGGCACGTAGTCGGACACCGGATCCTCCAAGCGCACCTGCCCCTCCTCGACGAGCCGGAGCAGCACCGTGCAGGTCAGCGCCGTCGTGTTGGTGCCGATCCGGAATCGCATCTCCGGGGTGAGGGCACCCGGTGTCGTCCTCGAGACGGACCCGGGCGACGCGACCCAGGTGCCGGCCCACGGCGCCCAGACACCGGCAATGGCCCCCGAGGAACCGGACAGGGTCTTCGCCTCGGCGAGCACGTCATCCAGCCGGGACGTGACCTCGGACGAGAACGGGGCCGCCGCCTGCGCGCGGGCCTCCGGGGACGCATCCGTCGCCGCGGTGCACGCCGTCAGCACGAGGGCGGCACTCACGACGAGAGCCGGCACGCGGTGGTGGCGTGTGTGGGGGCTCGCGTGACGAGGTGCGGAGCCGGCTGGTACAAGGCCGGCTGCGGCTTGGCTGATCGGTGCCTGTCCGAGCTTCATCGCCTGACCCCCGTCGCGTCGCGGCCCACACAGGAGCGCCCCTGCACGACGGAGTGTACCCACGCCGCCGTCCGGCCGCACCGTATTGCTGCCGGCGGCCCCCCGGCTCTCGCTCTTGCCCCTACTGCCGCCCTCGTCCCTAACGAATTCGACGGAGATTTTGGGCTAGAGACTCTAGTTTTGGGCTGTTCTGCACCGTTTTCGGCAAAATCTCCGTCGAATTGGTGCGTAGGCAGCGGCGGGAGAGGCAGCCGCGAGAAGGGCAGCCGCGGCGGTAAACACGGGGCTAGTCGGCGGGGGTGACCGGGCAGGGGGTCTCGGTAGCGCGCGGGCCGCGCATGAACCGCTGCACGTTCTCGTCCACGATCATGTCGCTCGGGCGCAGCGGACGGGTCAGATAAAGGCCGTCCAGGCTGGTCAGCCGGCTGAGGGCCACATAGGTTTGGCCGGGGCTGAACACGCGCGCGCCGAGGTCGACGACCGCGCGTTCATAGGTGGCGCCCTGCGATTTGTGGATGGTGACTGCCCACGCCAGCCGCAACGGGAACTGCGTGAACTCGGCGATGACGTCTTTGCGCAGCTTCTTCGTGGTCGGGTTGTAGGTGTACTTGAACTTCTCCCACACCGCCGGTTCGACCTCGTGCGTTTCGCCGTCGATGTCCACGTACACCGTCGAATCGACCCGAGTGACGGTGCCGATGCTGCCGTTCACCCAGCGCGGGCCGCCGTCCTGGTTGGAGTCGTTGCGCAGAAACATGACCTGCGCCCCGACCTTCAGCTCGAGCACCTCGTCGGCGGGGAATGTGCGCCCGCCGAAGTCGCCGGTGACGTCGGCCTTGGCGGTCAGCGCCTTGCCGGGGAGGCGTTTGAGACCGGATGCGTTGATCCGGTTCACGGAATCGTTGCGGGTGGCCAGCGTGATCACGCCCTCCCTCGGCGGGGTGCGGGCGCCCGCGGCGTTGAGCGCGCCGCCGATCTCGGCCGTGACCTGCCCGTGCCGCACCGCGTTGAGCATGTGTTTGAAGTCGGCGTCGCGCTGCCGGTGCACCTCGGTGAGCTCGAAGATGCGCAGGTCGGCGACCTGCCAGACCTTCGCGTCGAAGAACCACATCGACCGGTAGGTGTCCGCGAAGTAGGCACGCTCGTCGGAATCCCCCGGCACCGGGGCCAGCTGGTACGGGTCGCCGAAGAGCACGATCTGCGCGCCGCCGAACGTGTCGTTCGGCCGTTGCCGCGCCTGACGCAGGCTGCGGTCGATCGCATCCATCAGGTCGGCGTTGACCATCGACACCTCGTCGATGACGACCGTGTCGATCGTGTTGAGCAGTTTGCGTACCTGGTCGGACTGGTCGATCGCGTTGTCGGCGATCACGCCGATCGGCAGGCGGAACAGGGAGTGGATGGTCTGGCCGCCCACGTTCAAGGCCGCCACCCCGGTGGGAGCGGCAATCACGATCTGCTTGCTCGTGTTCCAGGCGAGGTGATTAAGCAGCGTCGACTTGCCGGTGCCGGCGCGCCCGGTCACGAACACGTTCTGCCGGGTTCCCTCGATGGCCTCGAACACTTCGGCCTGCTCGCGCGACAGCGGAATCTCAGACACGGGGGCGCTTTCGATGGGGTGCGGACGGGACATACCACTGTATCCGGCCCGGCTGCACGAGTCGGCCCCGGTCTACGGGTTGGTGGAGAACCGGCCCCGTAGGATGTGGGGGTGAGCAACCGGGACGGCAGGCGCCGGCGTAACGAGCGGCGCGCCATCGTGGCCGTGGTCATCGTTGCCGCCCTCCTTGGCGCAGGCCTGGTCGCGACGATCGGGTCGCTCAACCGCGACCTCTACAGCGCCGGCAGCTTCGTGGGGCAGTATCTCGGCGCCCTGGCCCGCAAAGACACCGCCAGTGCGCTGCTGCTTCCCGGGGTCAAACCCACGGCTGCGGAGCTCAAAGCGGCCGCGCTGCCGAAGGACCTGCCGGACACCCTGCTGCGGAACTCTGTGCTGGGGGAGCTCACCGACATCCGTCTGACCGCTGACGACGAGTCGGCCGACGGACGGCACACGGTCGACTACGAGTTCCGGCTGAACGGCACACCCGCGGCGATGACCTTCCAGGTGGAGAGCGCCGGCACGTTCTTCGGCGTTTTCGACAGCTGGCGCTTCACCACCAGCCCGCTGGCCGTGCTGCGAGTGAACGTGCTGCAGCAGGCCACGTTCTCGGTGAACAGGCTGACCCTCGACACGCGTGCGCACGCCGCCGATGGCGCGCCGAAAATGTTCTCGAACCAGGCGGCCTACCTGGCCTTCGCACCAGCCCTCTACTCGTTCGAGCACACCTCCACCCTGCTCGACGCGGCCTCGCAGACGGTGCCGGTCGTCGCGTCCGGGGTGACGGATGTCACGGTCGACGCCCAGCCCAACGCCCAATTCATCGGTCAGGTCCAGGCCGAGCTGGACCGTTTCCTCGACGATTGCACCACGCAACAGGTGTTGCAGCCCACGAACTGCCCATTCGGCATCGAGATCAACGACCGGGTGCGAGACGACCCGATCTGGTCGATCGCCCAGTATCCCCCAGTCACCCTCGTGGCCGGCGACTCCACCTTCGAGATGCCCGACACCGAGGGGCAGGCGCACATTGTGGTGGAGGTGCAGTCGCTTTTCGACGGCGATGTCGAGGTGCGGGATGAGGACGTGGCCTTTGCGGTCGCGATCAGCGTGACCGTGAACCCGGACGGGTCGCTCGCTCTCCAGCTGCGCTGACCGGCGGCGGCTGCCCTGCTGAACGCTTTCTTGCTACTCCGAGCGGTCGTGCGCGGCGAGGCGGGCCAGGCCAGCGTTGTACTGGAGCAGTTCGGCGTCGCCCGTGCGGGCGGCGTTTCGGTCCTTGCGGCGGGTTTCCTTCTCGTCGCTGCGGCTCCATTGGATGGCCACCGCAATGGCCAGGGCGATCGTTGGGATTTCGCCGACGCTCCAGGCGATGCCACCGCCCATCTGCTGGTCCTCGATGCCGCTGAGCCCCCAATCGCGCCCCATGGCCCCGTACCAGTCGGCGAGGAGCAGCCCGGTACCCGTCATCATGGTGACACCGAAGAAGGCGTGGAAGGCCATCGTGCCCAGAAGAAGAAGCAGGCGGCCGGCGTAGGGCAGGCGGTAGGGCACCGGGTCGACGCCGATCAGCGACTGCACGAACAGGTAGCCGGTGATCAGGAAGTGCACGATCATCCACTCGTGGCCGATGTGGTCGGTCGTCGCCCAGCTGAATAGCGAGGAGTAATAGAACACCCAGAGTGAACCGGCGAAGAGCACAGCTGCGACCAGCGGATTGGCCAGGAACCCCGCGTACGCCGAGTGCACGGCCAACAGGATCCACTCGCGGGCGCCGCGGCTGCCATCCTGCCGCTTGCGGATGGCCCGGGCGGCGAGAGTGACCGGCGCCCCGGGCACCAGAAAGACGGGCACGAGCATGGTCAGGGCCATGTGCATGAGCATGTGGGAGGAGAAGAGGTACTTCGCGTAGAGGTTCGCGCCGCCGTTGGTGATGTAGAACAGGATCAGCATGCCGGTCACCCAGAGCACGGTGCGGAAGACGGGCCACTTATCGCCGCGGCGGGCCAGGCGGCGCACCCCGGCCACGTAGAAGAAGATGCCGAACGCGCAGAACAACACCCAGGCCAGGTCGAAGTTCCACTCGGTGAAGTAGCGGCTGAAAGTGAGCGGCGGTGGCAGGAGCTCGCCGGTCAGGATCTGGGCGGGCGTCGAGGTGGGAATCTCGGTCGCCGTGATCTGCTCGACCGGCGTCGCGGTCTTGGCGAGGGCGGCGGCAGCCCCGGAGGCGAGCCCCATGAACGCCAGTTCCGTGACGATGAGCCACCAAAACCAGACGTTCCGGCGGGGTGCGGGGGTCTGGGCGTCTGCGGGGGTGCTCCGCAACATCCGCCCGATCACGTACCGGCGTTGCAGCACGCCGAACACGCCGAGCACGGTGAGGGCGAAGACCTTGACCAGAACGAGGATGCCATAGGGCGAGAGCAGCCGGTCCCAGGCACCCAACCGCAGTTCGGCGCCGACGTAGCCGGACGCAGCGACGACGATGAAGGAAACGAGGGCGAGCGAGGAGTAGCGCGCGATGACCGGATCGAGGCGGCCGCCGGCCAACTGCTTGCGCAGCACGATGATGGTCAGCAGCCCGCCCAGCCAGACCGCGGCGAAGACCAGGTGCAGACCCAGGGCGGTGATGGCCACGTCGTGCCCCTCGGCGCCGGCCGCGTGCCCCTGTAGTGCAATCGGCACCAGGGCCCCCACGGCGAGGACCGTGACGAAGACGAGCCCGGTCAGTGAACGCACCGCGAAACACAAGACGGTGACGAAGGCCGCGATCAGGGTGGTGATCAGCCAGGCCTGGCCGATCTCGATGTCGCTGAAGAACTGCCCGGCGGTGGCGCTGAACCGGTCATCGAAGCTGAGCGGAATGGTCGTCACCTGCAGGAAGGTGAAGAAACCGGTGAGGGCGGATGCCACGGTGAAGACGGCGGCGGACCCGGCGGCGAAATCGAGGGCCGCGTTGTATTCGGGTTCCCGAGGGCTCAGGGCGAAAAGGGTGAGCACAAGGGCGCCGATGGTGCCGGCGGCGCTGAGGTTGACGAGGAGCTTGGCCAGCGGGAGACCCCACCGCACGACTGGTCCCGGATCGGCCAGCAGTTGCGCCGAAGCGCCGCCACCGTAGGCTAGCGCGACGAGCGTCGCCAGCGTCGCGACCAGCAGAAGCACTGCCGGACCGGAGATACGCACGAGACGAGGCACTGACTCAGCCTAACCGTGCCCGGTGGACGCACGCTCCACGAGGCACGCTGACGTGTGACGTCACAGACGAAAGCAGGGCGCCGACCGAAGGCGACGCCCTGCTTTCTTGGTTCGCGACCTACTTGGCGGCAGCCTTGAGCTTGCTACCAGCGGTCAGCTTGACGCGGTGGCCCGCGGCGATGGCGATCTCTTCGCCGGTCTGCGGGTTGCGGCCGGTGCGCGCTGCGGTAGCGGTGCGCTCGACTCCAAGCCAGCCCGGGATCGTGACCTTGCCGTCGTTCGCGACGGTGTCGGCGAGAGTTGCAAAGAAAGCGTTCAGAACGCTGTCAACTGCAGCCTGGCTCTGGCCAGAGTCTGCGGCAACCTTGGCAACGAGCTCGGTCTTGTTCAGCGACTTGTCAGCCATTGAGTGTCCTCCTCGGACCTTTGTCTGTAAAAACAGGGATTCACGTATTGCGGGCGACGCTCCGAGGAGCGACTCCGTTTGGCCGGTTGGACCGGGTTGAATCTAGCAGACAACCGCGGAATTCCGCGGATTTGCGGCGTTTCTAGCCGGTTTGGCTGCCGTAACGGCTTCATTTTCGCTGTGGGCGAAAAAAGAGGATGCCGACCGGAGTCGACATCCTCTCGCTTCAGAACCGAGGTTCCGAATGACCGGCTAAGCGGCTTGGTGCGTTGTTACCAGCTGGACTTGGTGATGCCGGGCAGTTCGCCGCGGTGAGCCATGTCGCGGAAACGCACGCGGGAGATTCCGAACTTGCTGAGGTGTCCACGGGGACGACCGTCGACCGCGTCGCGGTTGCGCAGGCGAACCGGCGACGCGTTGCGGGGAAGCTTCTGCAGGCCGAGGCGAGCAGCTTCACGGGACTCATCGGTGCCGGCCGGGTTGACGAGGGCCTTCTTGAGCTCAAGGCGCTTCGCGGCGTAGCGCTCGACGATAACCTTGCGCTGGTTGTTCTTGGCAATCATGCTCTTCTTCGCCATTTTTAGCGCTCCTCACGGAAGTCAACGTGCTTGCGCACTACGGGGTCGTACTTCTTGAGTACGAGACGGTCGGGGTCGTTGCGACGGTTCTTCTTGGTCACGTAGGTGTAACCGGTGCCAGCCGTCGAACGGAGCTTGATGATCGGGCGGACGTCATGCTGCTTGGCCATTAGATTTTCTCCCCACGAGCGAGAAGGTCCTTTACGACCGATTCAATGCCACGAGCGTCGATCACCTTGATGCCCTTGACGGACAGGGTCAGCGTGACGTTGCGGCGAAGCGACGGTACGTAGTACTTCTTGGTCTGAACGTTCGGGTCGAAGCGACGCTTGGTGCGTCGGTGCGAGTGCGAAATGTTGTGTCCGAAGCCGGGAACGGCGCCGGTCACCTGACAAGTAGCTGCCATGGTTCTCCTCCAATACCGAAGGGCGACTGCCCTTCCCAAGATCTCTTGTCGGCTGGCGTGACTACGCTTCCGCGAAGCGGAAGCGAGCGAACCAGCAGTGCACGCACAGATATGCGCAGCAGCACGTAACATTACGCGGTGCTCTCCCCCAGCGCAAACTGAACCAAATTCGACGGAGATTTTGCCGATTCAGGCCCTAAAGCCGGCAAAACCGGGTTGTGGGGGCAGAATCTCCGTCGAATTCGTTCGGGGCGAGGACGAGTCCGGCGCGCGGAGCCCGGCGCGCGGAGTCCGGCGCGCGGAGTCCGGCGCGCGGAGCCCGGCGCGCGGCGGTGGGCCTAGTCCACGGATGCGGCGGAGCAGGCCGCGCAGAGACCGAACACGTCGACCACGTGGGCGGCCTGGCTGAAGCCGTGCTCGGCGGCCACGTTCTTGGCCCAGTTTTCCACGGCGTCCGCTTCGATCTCGACGGTGAGTCCGCAGTTGCGGCAAATCAGGTGGTGGTGGTGGTCGGTCGTGCTGCAGGCGCGGTAGAGCGCCTCACCGTCAGGCGACTGCAGCGAGTCGGCCTCGCCCTCGCCGGCCAGGTCGGCCAGGGCCCGGTACACCGTGGCCAGGCCGATGGGCGAACCGGTGGCGTGCAGGCTGGCGTGCAGACCCTGGGCGCTGACGAATCCCTCGGCGTCGCTGAGTGCGGTGCGCACGGCCTCGCGCTGCCAGGTGTTTCGCTTCATGCTTTCAACCGTAACCGCGCCCGGACCAGCCGGCGACCGCCCAGGGCCACCAGGAAGAAGACGGCCGCGGTGAGGGCGATCGCTGGCCCGGCGGCCACGTCGATCGCCCGGGACAGGAGCACTCCGACCAGGCCGGCGGCCGCGCCCAGCACCGGAGCGAGAACCAGGATCTGGGTGGCGGTGCGCGTGACCAGGCGCGCGGCGGCGGCCGGGGCCGCGATCAGCGCGATCGCGAGGATCGCCCCGACGGCCGGCATTGCGGTGACCACGGTGGCGGTGATCAGGGCGAGGGTGAGCAGCTCGATCGGCCATTCCCGGAATCCGGCGGCGCGGAATCCGCTCGGGTCGAAGGTAGAGAACAGGATCTCCTTGCCCAGCAGCACCATCACGGCCACGGCCACCCCGAGCACGCCGACGGCCAGCCAGACGTCACCGGTCGTGACGGTGAGGATTGACCCGACCAAATAGGAGTCGACCTGCACCGGCAGCGACGGGTTGAGGGCCTGCAGAAGCACGCCGAGCGCGAAGCCCGCGGTGAGCAGGATGCCGGACGCCACCTGGGTGCCCTGCCGCTTCACCCGGCCGATCAGGGTCATGATGCCGACGATGAGGATGCTCGCCAGGGCCGCCCCGAGTGGGATGCTCACGCCGACGATCGTGGCGGTCACGGCGCCCGGGAAGGTGGCGTGGGTGAGGGCCTGGGCGAAGAAAGTGCGGCGGCGCAATACGACGAGGGATCCGACCAGCCCGCTGAGGGCGCCGATCACGGCGGCCGCGAGGAGTGCCTTCTCGAAGTAGCCCATCACGTCACCAGCTGTTCGTGCGGCGGCGGGGTGTGCGGCTGCGGGGACAGCGGCGGCGGGGTGCGCGGCGGCGGGGTGCGCTGCGGCCGAAGACGGGGCGAACCCAGCCGCCGAAGACCGTCGATGGACAGGCGCAACAGCAGCACCACGGCGTAGCCGGCGACCAGCACCAGCACCACGGTCGCGCCGCTGGACAGGTCGAGACCGGCCTGCACGGATGCCTGGAAACCGAGCACGAGCCCAAGCCAGGCACCGAGGGCCGCGAAACAGGCCGCGATCGGGAACAGCAGCCAGAGCCGGTCAGTGATGAGCCGGGCCACGGCGCCGGGCACGATCAACACGGCCAGGACGAGGAGGTTGCCGACGGCGCTGGAGGCCGCGACGACCACGAGGGCGATGGCCACGTTGAGCACGAGGTCGAGCGCGAGCGTGCGGTAGCCGGCCGCGGCGAAGCCGACCCGGTCGAAGGCGCGGAACACCTCCTCCTTGAGTGTGAACCCGATCAGGACCAGCGCCACGAGGCAGATGGCGACGGTCTGCACGACCTCATTCGGGCTGACCGTGAGGAGGCGGCCGAAGAGAAGCTGCTCCAGCTGGCCGACGTAGTTCGTCTCGCGGGAGACCAGGATGATGCCCACGCTGAACATGGCGGTGAAGACGATGGCGATCGCGGCATCCGAGGACACGGACTGGCGCACGATCAGGGTGAGGGTGACCGCCGCGAACAGGGCGGCGACCATCGCGCCGGCGAACAGCCCCTCGCGCCCACCCCAGACGAAGCCGATCGCGATGCCGGGGAAGACCGCGTGGGTGAGACCGTCGCTGATGAACTCGAGGCCCCGCAGATTGACCAGCACCCCGACGACGCCGGCTACCAGGCTGAGCGCACCCAGCACGAAGAGGGCCCGGGTCATGAACGGCAGGGCAAAGGCGTCGATCAGCGGGCTGAGGAAGTCCATCTCAGTGACCGGTGTGCCCGGGCACAACCACGGTGTGCTCGTCGATCTCCACGCCGACCTCTCGGAACGTGCGCTGCACGTTCTCCAGGATCAGCACCGACTCGCGCGGCCCGAACGCCACCTGGGCGCCATTGAGCAGCAACACCTGTTCGCAGACCTCGCGGGCGAGCTGGAGGTCGTGGGTGGAGACGACCACGGCCACCCCCTCCTCCTTCAAACGCTTGACGGTGCCCACGAGCGCGTCCCGATTCTGCTGGTCGAGGCCGTTGAACGGCTCGTCGAGCAGCAGCAGGCGGGGCCCCGCGGCCACGGCCCGTGCGAGCAGTCCGCGCTGCTGCTGGCCGCCGGAGAGTTCCCCGAAGCGGGTTTTCGCGCGATGCGCGAGGCCCACCGCGTCGAGTGCACGGGCCACGGCCTGACGGTCGCGCTTACCGGGCAGGCGCAGCCAGCCTAGCGAGCGGTAGCGCCCCATCATGACGACCTGCTCGAGCGTGACCGGGAACTGCTGGTCGATCTCGTCGGCCTGCGGCACGTAACCGATGGATCCGGCCGGGGCCGCTGCCGCTCCCAGCACCTCGACGGTGCCGCTCACGCGCTGGATCAGGCCGAGGATGCCCTTGAGCAGCGTGGACTTGCCGGACCCGTTGGGCCCGATCAGCGCCACGGCCTCGCCGGCGTGCACCTCGAAGTCGATGTCGGCCAGGGCAGGGCTCTGGCCGTAGGAAAAGGAGGCGCCCGCCACCTTGAGCGCGACAGGCGCGCTCGGCCGTACTTGAGAAGGGTTCTCGATCACTGACTAACTATCGCAGGTCTGCGGGCACCGCGGTGGGCTCGGCTCCCCAGGATTCGAGGATCAGGCCGACGTTGTGCAGCTGCGAACTGATGTAGGTGGCGCCGTCACTGTGCCGCGCACCGAGGGAGTCGCTGTAGAGCGCGTCCTCCCCCGAGTACACGCTGACGCCGGCCTCGCCGGCGATGGTGTCGGCGGCCTTCGGGCTGATCGAGGCCTCGGAGAAGACCGCCTTGACCCCGGTGGCCGTGATGGCGTCGACGAGTTCGTCGATCGCGGCGGCGCTGGGCTCGGCGTTGTCATCGAAGCTCGGGATGATGGAGCCGACGTAGGTGATGCCGTAGGCCTCGGTGAAGTAGCCGAATGCGTCGTGGTTGCTCACGAGCAGGCGCTGCTCGGCGGGCACGGCGTCGATGTTGGTACGGATCCAGTCGTCGAGCTCGGCCAGCCGGCCGGTGTAGGCGGTCGCGTTGGCCTCGACGTCCGGGGCCAGGTCCGGCTGGGCATCACTGAGGCCCGTGGCGATGGTGACGGCCATGGTCTCGGCATTGGACACGTCGGTCCAGATGTGCGGGTTGCCGCCCTGGTGGGAGTGCTCGGCGTCATCCGTCGCGGCCTTGTCGTCGGCGTGGTCCTCTTCGCCGGCTGCGATGTCCTGGATCTCGATGCCCTCGTCGGAGTCGATCGTCACGCCGTCGAAACCGCTGGCGCTGATTGCGTCGTCGAGCCACTCCTCGAGGCCGACCCCATTGATCACGAGCACATCGGCCTCACCGAGGGCTGTCAAGTCGGCCACGGACGGATCATAGCTGTGCGCGCTCTGGTTGGGCTGGATGAGCTGGGTCACTACTACGCCCGCGGTGTCGCCGACGACGTTGCGGGTGAGGTCCGCCACCTGGGTGGTCGTCGCGACCACCTTGAGGTCGCCGGCGGCGGCGCCATCCGCCGAACCGCCGGTCGGAGTGCAGCCGACCATGGTCAGCGAGGCAACGGCGGCCAGGGCGGTGAGGACGAATCGATTGTTGATCACAGGGCCGACGTTACGCCTAATGATAATGATTGTCAACACCAATAAGAGCCGCCGCCGGGATCTCCTCCGGGACCTTACTCGAGCAGCAGCGCGGGCTCCTCAATGATGCTCGCGACATCCGCCAGGAAGCGGCTCGCGACATCCCCATCGACCACGCGATGGTCGAAGCTCGCGCCGATGGTCGTCACCTGACGCACCCGCACCTCGCCGTCGACGACCCACGGTTTGGGCTTGATCGTTCCGAGGGCCACGATGCCGGCCTCGCCGGAGTTGAGGATGGGCGTGCCGGTATCCATGCCGAAGACACCGATATTGGTGATCGTGATCGTGCCGTTCGACATCTCCGCCGGCGAGGTCTTGCCGTCCCGCGCGGTGAGCGTGAGCTTCTCAAGGGCGCGGGCCAGTTCAAGCAGGCTCATGTCCTGCGCTTCCTTCACATTGGGCACGATGAGCCCACGGGGGGTGGCCGCGGCGATGCCCAGGTTCACGTAGTGCTTGATCACGATTTCCTCGTCGGTGAAAACCGAGTTGACCGTGGGGTTGCGCCGCACGGCCCAGATCATGGCTTTGGCCATGATCAGCATCGGGGACACGCGCACGCCCGCGAAGTCGGTGGACGCCTTGAGCCGCTTGACGAACTCCATGGTGCGGGTGGCGTCCACGTCGACGAAGAGGCTCACGTGCGGTGCGGTGAAGGCGCTGGAGGCCATGGCCTGGGCGATGGCCTTGCGCACGCCTTTGACCGGGACGCGCTCCTCACGGTCGCTGGGCCATTCCGGCGTCTGGATGTTGCGGAACACGCTGGCCTGGGTGGCCTCCCGCAGCACGTCCTCGCGGGTGACGTCGCCGACCGGGCCGGTCGCCTCGACCAGGGACAAGTCCACACCGAGGTCCTTGGCCAGCTTGCGGATCGGCGGCTTGGCGACGACGGGGCCCGCGGATGCCGCGCGCGGCAGGTGCGGGAGCTGCGAAGTGGCCGGGCGCGTGGGGTGCACGGGCGGCGGCGCGATCGACTCGTGGGCGACGGGGGTGACCCCGTGGCGCTTGCGCCGGGTGGGCATGGTCGCCGCGGCGCCGCGCCCGACCAGGACCGCGCCCGGCGTCTCGGCCGGCTCGTCCGTGATGGTGGAGCCGGCATCCGCTGCCGCGCTGGCCAGCTCGCCCGCGCGGTTCGCGATCGCACTGCTCGACGCAGACGCGACGGCGACGGTCTCGGCCACGATGGTGATGATGACCGTTCCGACGTCGACGGTCGTGCCGGGTTTCACCAGGATCTCCCCGACCACGCCGACGTACGGCGACGGCAGCTCGACGAGCGACTTCGCGGTCTCGATCTCGACCAGCACCTGGTTGATCGACACGGTGTCGCCGGGCGCCACCTTCCACTCCACGATTTCGGCCTCGGTGAGACCCTCGCCGACGTCGGGCAGTGTGAATTTCGACACGCTCATCGAGTACGCTCCTTGCGATTGGTGAGGCGAGAAGCCCTGGTGCGACTCATATCAGTAGGAGAGGGCGCGGTCGACGGCCTCGAGCACGCGGTCCGGGCTGGGCAGGAAGTGCGTCTCGACGGCGGCCGGCGGGAACGGGGTGTCGAAACCGGAGACGCGCAGCACGGGAGCCTCGAGCAGGTAGAAGGCCTTCTCCATGACGGTCGCGGCGATCTCCGATCCGACGCTGACGAAGCCGTGGGCCTCCTGGGCGACGACCAGATGCCCGGTCTTCTCGACCGACGCGAGGATGGGACCGTAGTCGATCGGCGAGATTGAACGCAGGTCGATGACCTCGACGCTGGTTCCCTCCGCCGCCGCGAGATCCGCCGCCTGCAGCAGGACGCTGACCATGGCGCCGTGGCCGACGACCGTCGCATCCGTGCCGCTGCGTACCACGCGGCTGGCGTGCAGGGGCGTGCCGCTCTCGGCGAGGTTCACCTCACCCTTGGGCCAGTAGCGGCTCTTGGGCTCGAAGAAGATGACCGGGTCGTCGGAGGCGATGGCCTCCTGCAACATCCAGTAGGCGTCGTGCGGGTTCGACGGGCTGACCACGCGCAGGCCCGGCGTGTGCGCGAAGTACGTCTCCGGGCTCTCCTGGTGGTGCTCGATCGACCCGATGTGGCCGCCGTAGGGGATGCGGATCACGACGGGCATGGAGACCTCACCCTCGTGCCGGTTGCGCATCCGCGCCAGCTGGCTGGTGATCTGGTCAAAGCCGGGGAAGACGAACCCGTCGAACTGGATCTCGCAGACCGGGCGGTAGCCGCGCAGGGCCAGGCCGATGGCCGTACCGATGATGCCGGACTCGGCCAGCGGGGTGTCGAGCACGCGCTTGTCGCCGAATTCGGCGATCAGACCCTCGGTGACGCGGAAGACCCCGCCCAGCGGGCCGATGTCCTCGCCCATCATCAGCACCCGGGGGTTGTCGCGCATGGCCTGGCGCAGGCCCGCGTTGAGGGCCTTCGTCATGGGCAGGTTCGCCGTTCCGGTGCCGGGAATGGCCCGCTTGGCGGCGGCCGGGTGTTCCGGGGTCGGCATCGCGGTGGTCGGTGTGGCGAGGCCGGTGGTGCTCGTCACGATCGTGTCGCTCACGCGTCGCCTCCTTCGAAGGATGCCTCGTAGTGGTCGAGCCAGGCCTTCTGTTCCTGGATCAGCGGGTGGGGTTCGGCGTAGACGTTGTCGAAGATGACAGCCTTCTCCGGGGAGTGGATGTCGAGGGCCCGGCGGCGCACATCCGCGGCGTAGTCGTCGGCCTCCATGTCGACGGCGTCGAGGAACTCCTGCTCGACGCCCAGGCCCTGCAGGTAGCTGCGGAAGCGCACGATCGGGTCGCGGGCCACCCAGTAGGCCAGCTGCTCCGGGTCGCGGTACTTGGTGGGGTCGTCGGCCGTGGTGTGGGCACCGACTCGGTAGGTCAGGGCCTCGATCAGGGCGGGGCCGTGGCCGGCGCGGGCGTCGTCGAGGTGCTTGGCCGTCACCGCGAAACTGGCGAGCACGTCGTTGCCGTCGATCTGGGTGCCGGGCATGCCGAAGCCGGCGGCACGCAGGTAGAGCGGAGTGCGGGACTGCCGGGTCACGGGCACTGAGATGGCCCAGTGGTTGTTCTGCAGGAAGAAGACCTGCGGGGTCTGGTAGCTGGCGGCGAAGACGAGCGCCTCGTTGGCGTCGCCCTGCGACGAAGCTCCATCGCCGTAGTACACGATGACGGCCTGGTCGGTCTCGGGATTGCCGGTCGCGGTCGCGCCGTCGAGCTGCATGCCCATCGCGTAGCCCGTGGCGTGCAGGGTCTGCGAGGCCAGCACAAGGGTGTACAGGTGGAAGTTGCCGTGGTCCTCGGGGGTCCAGCCGCCGAGGGTGACACCGCGCAGCATCCGCAGGATATCGACGGGGTCGAGTCCGCGGATCATGCCGACAACGTGCTCGCGATAGGACGGGAACACGTGGTCCTGCGGCCGGGTTGCGTAGGCGGAGCCGACCTGGGCGGCCTCCTGGCCGTGGCTGGGCACCCAGAGGGCCAGCTGGCCCTGCCGCTGCAGGTTCGCGGCCTCGGTGTCGAACCGGCGCACCACCACCATGTCGCGGTAGAACCGCCGATGGTCGGCCTCGGTCAGTCGATCGAGGTAGGGCAGGAACTCGGCCGCGGAATCGCTCGGGGCGAAGACACCCTCCGGGGAGAGCATTCGCACCGTGGGAGAGGCACTCGGGGTCGCTGACACCGTACTAACCTAGCCCTCGGGCAGGGTGCCCCGTTGGTAGATCGTCAACAATGTCGGCGCAAATACCCAGGAGCTTCTCCACGGATTCTTCCTCACCGATCGAAATTCGGATGCCCTCGGGGAACGGGCGCACGATCAGGCCGACGGCCGACAGGACATCGGCGATGTCGGCGGTGTCCTCAGCGGTGGGCAGCCAGATGAAGTTTCCCTGAGGCACCGGAATGTTCCAGCCCTGCTCGCTCAGCAGGCGCCAGACCCGGTCGCGCCGCTCGGTCAGGGCACGCACCCGCCGCAGCAGCTGGTCGGCGGCGTCGAGAGAGGCGATCGCGGCCGCGCCGGCAACACCTGTGACCGAGAGCGGGATCGCGGTGGACCTCGCCGCATCGAGCACGGCGACGGGACCGAGGGCGTAGCCGACGCGCAGGCCGGCCAGGCCGTAGGCCTTGGAGAAAGTGCGCAGCACGACCAGGTTCGGGAACCGGGACAGCAGTGGCAGGCCGGTGACCGCCTCGGGGTCGGTGACGAACTCGCAGTAGGCCTCATCGAGGATGACGAGGAGGTCCGGCGGGACGACGGCCATGAACGATTCGAACTCGTCGCCCGTGACGGCAGTCCCGGTCGGATTGTTCGGGCTGCAGATGATGACGACGCGGGTATGGTCCGTGATGCGGGTGGCCATCTCGGGCAGGTCGTGGCCATGGTCGGCCCGGTTCGGAACCTGCACGCTCGTGGCACCGGCGACGGTGACCAGACCGGGGTAGGCCTCGAAGGAGCGCCACGAGTAGAGCACCTCGTCACCCGGTCCCGCGGCGGCGAGGATGAGCTGGGCCAGGAGGGCCACGGAGCCGGCACCGATGTGCACCTCGTCGACGCTCAGGCCGAACTGCGTGGCCAGCCGTTCGCGCAGGGCCAGCGCCGAGGCATCCGGGTACCGGTTGTACGCGGTCTCGGCGTTCACGGCGGCGATGACGCCGGGCAGCGGATCGAAGGGGTTCTCGTTGCTCGAGAGTTTGAACGCGCTGGCTGCGGCAGCTTGACCCTGCCGATAGGCCGGGAGGGCGACAATCTCGGGGCGCAGGCGGACCGAGGGCGGGTCTGATGGGCTCACTCGGCGATTCTACGCCGCGGCATATTCACGTGGCCGCATGGTTAGGCCCGGGGCTGGCCCATCCGTGCGACCAGTCACCGGCGATGCCATAGTGGAGTCATGGCCAGATTCCTGATCAAGCTGATCCTCAACTCCGTCGCCCTGTGGCTCACGACCCTGCTCGTCAGCGGGGTGCGGGTCGATCCGTTCGCCGAGGGCACGACCGCCCTGATCGCCACCTATCTGTTGGTCGCGCTGGTCTTCGGCCTCGTCAACAGTGTGATCGGCGGCTTCGTGCGGGTTGTCGCGTTCCCGGTCTACATCCTCACGCTCGGCCTGATTTCCTTGATCGTGAATGGTTTCCTGCTGATGATCGTGGCCTGGTTCTCGGGCCTGGTCGGCTTCGGGCTCGTGGTGGACGATTTCTGGTGGGGTGTGCTCGGCGCACTCGTGCTGGGCATCATCAGCTGGATTCTCGGCGTGCTGATCCGACCGGTCACCCCCCGCTCGTAGCGATCTCCAGCCGTCGGGTCAGCCGTCGGCCAGGCGGAAGCCCCGCCACCGGGAGGACTCGCCAGCTTCCCTGCCGAGGATCTTCCCGAGGGTCTCCCGGAACTCCTGTAATCGTGGTTCCTCGGAGCCGTCCATGAGCCGCCCGGTCTCCCGGTAGGTGGTGAGGGCGTGAGCCGGCAGCGGCCGGTCGACCGGCACCTCCGTCTCAGCGAACACCTCGCGGCGCACCACCAGGCGCTCATCGTCGCCGGTGGCCGTTCCCCCCAGGGCAGGGACAAGGTCGTCGGTGTGCTCGACCATGACGGCCTCCACGTCTGCGGGCAGGGCCACTTGGGCGGTGAGTCCCCCAAAGGTCGCCACCGCGACGGTGTTGAAGTCCCCGGACGCCGCGAGCTGCGCCGCGACCAACCCGCCCTGCGAGTGACCCACCGGAACCACCGGGTCGCCCGGCGCCACCCCGGCCTCCCGCAGGGCATCGACGACCGCCCGATAGGAGCCGGAGCCCTGGTCGGCGAGGGCGACGAGGTTGGAGGTGAGGTCCCACGGTTGTTCACCGGCGACCGGACTCCACGCCGCGGTGCCGCCGATGTAGACCACCCAGGATGCGTCGTCCGGACCGCCATAACGCTCGATGCGCACCTGCGGGGCGTCCTCCGACACCGAGGGGATGCGGGCAGCCAGGTCCTCGAAGCCGGCCGGCGGAGCGACGGGTCGGCCGGGGAGAGCGGCGCCGGGCCGCGCGGCACCCGCAGGCGGCGGGCCGAGGGGGCGGGTCCCACCGTCGAGCCGCTCCACCGACACGGGAGTCTCGCGCAGCAGGCCGAGGGGGCGGGCGAGCCCGACCAGGCCCGCCGCGGTCGTCGTGACACCGAGCAGGCCGAGGCCCTCGTCGCCGAGGGCCAGTGACACCGGGAACGGCACCCCGGCACGACCGGTGGCCGCGTCGTCGGCCGAGGAGACGATCACCCGCACCGCCTCGACCAGGACCGGGTTGGTCAGGGCCCGCGGATGCGCGTGGACCCAGGCGCCGATCTCGGCGGGCGCGTCTCCCGGACGCCGGCCGGTGAGCAGACCGCCGAGCACCAACCCCACCACGCCGACCGTGAGGCCGGGCACGGCCGCCAGGGCCAGAAGAGGTGCCAGCAGCCCGAGGGTGGAGCCCAGCCAGGCCCCGGAGAGGCTTGCTCCCCAGTCCCGCAGGCGCTCGGCCCTGCCGTAGCCCTCCGCCGCCGCGATGAGAGCGTCGGCGAGGGTCTGGCTGCGCTCCGCGACTCGCTCCAGGGCGGAGCGGGCCGCGAACACGTTCATCCCGGCGTTGGGCAGGCTCATCACCGGACCGAGGGGCTGGTCGGAATCCAGTGCCTGGATGCGCGCCACCCGCACCAGCCAGTCCTCGGCGTCACCCTGAAGCAGCCGCAGCCGCGCCGCCTCGGCCAGCAGCGTGTCGGTGGCGACGAGCGTGCTCCCGCCGCCGGACACGATCAGGGTGTCGCCGGGGCCGCCAGGCTGCTCCCCCGTCATCGCACCGCCCGGGCTGGAGCCGGGCCGGGTGCCAGGGTCGGGATCGGCGCCCGGGCCTCGGCCAGAGCAGCCCCGCCCTGATCGATCGCGGCCACCACCTCGGTGAGAGCGGCGTCGAGGAGCCCGGCGGCTCGGCGGAGTTCGCCGGCGAGGTCGCTGCGCTGACGGTCGTAGTTCCGCTGGGCCTCTGAGCGCCACGAGCCGGTCAGGTCGCCGGCCGTGAGCCGGCCCGCCGCCATGTCGACGTCGTCGCGCAGCAGGCGCAGCAGCATCCGTCGCTGCCGAAGTTCGTCGAGGCGCGCCTCCAGCGCGTAATGAGTCACGATCGTGCAAGTCGAGCTGGTGCCGCCCGGAATCTCCATCTCCGCCCTTCTGCGCGCTGCGGATTCGCTGCCAGTGAGCGTGCCACCCCCGGCAGACGTGGTCGCTATGAATCCGAGAGTTCACGGAACATGCCGCACGACGGCGGCTGGGGAGGGGGCCGGGTGCAACACAATGGGGAGATGGACATTGTGTCGATCACACCCGATGAGTCGACACCGTTCCGCATTATTTTCGTCTGCACCGGGAACATCTGCCGTTCGCCGATGGCCGAAGTCATGCTTCGCGATCTGATCACGCGCTCCGGCCTGGGTCGTTTGATCACCACCAGCTCCGCCGGCACCGGCGACTGGCATGTCGGCGAGCAGGCGGATCAGCGCACGATCGCCGCCCTGGCCACCCGCGGCTACGACGGCAGGCATCATCGGGCCCGCCAGTTCGACCCCGAGTGGTTTGCCGACCTCGACCTCGTCGTGGTGCTCGACCGCGCGCAGGAACGCATCCTTCGCAACTGGGCCACGACCGAGCGTGACCGCAGCAAGGTGCGCCTGCTGCTCAGTTTCGATGCGGCCCAGGCTGCCCTGCTGGACGTTCCCGACCCCTACTATTCCGACGATGCTTTCTTTGACACGGTTCTTGGCATGATTGAAAGCGCAAATGAAGCGCTCTTCGCGCAACTTGCACCCGCAATCCGACAGGGAGTCCGATGAGTCCGTTACCGCCCCAGGTCCTCAGCCCACTCGATGGCCGCTACCGCGCCGCCGTCACCGAACTGGGCGAGTACCTATCCGAGGCAGGCCTCAATCGGGCCCGGGTGCAGGTCGAGGTGGAATGGCTGATCACCCTCACCGACCGCAGCCTGTTCGGCTCCGTACCGCTGAACGCGGAGCAGAAGCTCGGCCTGCGCGCTCTGGTCACCGACTTCGGCCAGACCGAGATCGACGAGCTGGCCGTGCTGGAAGCCACCACCCGGCACGACGTGAAAGCCGTCGAGTACCTCGTGCGCCGCCGCCTGAGCACGCTGGGCCTCGACCACATCAGCGAGCTCACCCACTTCGCCGCCACCAGCGAGGACATAAACAACCTGTCCTACGCGCTGACCGTGAGCGACGCTGTGCGCGAGGTCTGGCTGCCCAAATTCCGCGCCGTCATCGGCGCCCTGCGCCTACGCGCCCTCGAATACCGCGCCGACTCCATGCTGGCCCGCACACACGGCCAGCCGGCGACACCCACCACGGTGGGCAAGGAGCTCGCGGTCTTCGTCTACCGGCTCGAGCGCCTGGCCCAGCAGGTCGAGGACAGCGAGTACCTGGGCAAATTCAGCGGTGCCACCGGCACCTTCGCCGCCCACGTCACGGCCGATCCCGCCGTCGACTGGCCGGCCGTGTCGCGCGGCTTCGTCGAGGGCCTCGGGCTCACCTGGAACCCGCTGACCACCCAGATCGAGCCCCACGACTGGCAGGCCGAGCTCTACTCGCGCGTCTCCCACGCGAACCGGGTGCTGCACAACCTGGCGACGGATGTCTGGACCTACATCTCGCTCGGCTACTTCCGTCAGATCCCGCAGGTCGGGGCCACCGGCTCATCGACCATGCCGCACAAGATCAACCCCATCCGCTTCGAGAACGCGGAGGCCAACCTCGAGCTGTCCAGCGCGATCCTCGACTCGCTCGCGGCGACACTGGTGACCTCGCGGCTGCAGCGCGACCTGACCGACTCCACCACGCAGCGCAACATCGGCGTGGGCTTCGGACACTCCCTGCTCGCCCTCGACAACATCCTGCGCGGCCTCGGCGAAATCGACATCGACCGCGCCATGCTCGCCCGCGACCTCGACGCCAACTGGGAGATCCTCGGCGAGGCGATCCAGACCGTGATCCGCGCCGAGGTGTCGGCGGGGCGCTCTACGATCGAGGACCCCTACGCCCTGCTCAAGGAACTCACCCGGGGCAAGCGGATCAACCGGCACGATCTGGTGGCCTTCGTCACCGAACTGGAGATCGGCGACGCCGCCAAGGCGCGGCTGCTCGATCTGACCCCGGGCAGCTACGTGGGTCTCGCGGACCCGCTTCTCGACTACCTGACCTAGCGGCTGCGCGGGTGCTGCGCCGTTCCGCTGGTGGCGTGCCACGTGCGCAGCAGCGCACCCCACGCGCGGCGTCAGAATGCTCGTGGCGTCGGAGTACGCACGGCGCCTCCGTTCAGAGGCCGCGGTCCTGCTCGTCGAGGTCGGACCTCTCGGCCGGGTTCGGCTTCATGCCGAGCACGAGCATCGCGATCACGACGAGCACGAGGATGAACGTGCCGCCGAAGCCGATCAACGCCAGCACCACGTCCCGGGTGCTCATCAGCACGACCAGGCCGAGGAACACGGCCATCACGGCCGAGAAGCCGACGAGTTCGATCGGCTTGAGCTTCTCGGAACGGCTGGGCGTGCGCGGGGTGTTCTGGGTCACAGGGTGTCCGAATCGTTGGGTGAGGCCGTGAGGGCGCGGGCGGCATCCGTGCCGGACCACTTGAGGGAGAACCCGGCGATGGCGAGGTAGACGCCGAGCATCACGAGGTAGGCGCCGAACAGGCCGACCGACACCACTGCGTTGGGCGGCAGCAGCAGGAAGATCACGGCCAGCAGGGCGGTGACGGCGCCGACCAGCAGCCAGTCACGGTCGGCCGGGTCGCGCCGACGCGCACGGATGCCGCTGTACAGCTCGAGAAAACCGGTCACCGCCGCCCAGACCGAGACCAGGAGGAGGAAGAAACCGAGCCCGCCCGCGTGGAAGAGCAGCGCGAGGAGGCCGGCGGCGACACCAACGGCGCCCTGCACCACAAAGAGGGACCGCTCCCGCGGATCGGCCAGCGTGCGCCGGCTGAGCAGACCCACCGTGAGGCCGCTGAGAAGCGCGAAGACGCCGAACACGAGAAGGCCGAATTCCGCCGAATGATCGGCGTTGAAGGTAATCGCGGCCGCCGGCACAAGGGTGAGGGCGGCCCGCAGCACCGGCACCGGCCAGTACCGGCCGGTGGTGGAGTGTGGAGCCTGGGCGTTCGCCACGCGACGACCTCTTTCATTGCGGGTTGAGACGAATACAGTCTACGCGGGCGGTCCTGGCCGCCCGCTGGGCCCCGGTGCGCAGATCGGTCAGAACAGGGTGTCGCCGATGTAGCCGTCCGTTGCGCATCCCGGCGGAATCGCGAACACTGCGGAACCGATCGGGGTGGTCCACTGGTTGAGCAGGTCGAGGGTGTCGAGGCGCTGCTGGATGGGCACGAACTGCGCGTCGACATCCGCCTGGAAAGACGCGAACAGCAGTCCGGAGTTGGAGACGCCGGAACCCTGAGGCGCGTCGTCATAATTGTAGCCGCGGCGGTGGATGCGCTGGGACCGGTCCTCCGACCGGGCGCGACGCAGGTGGGAGTACTCGGGGATGACCGGGAACCCGAGCGCGTTCGTCGCCGTGAAGTCGGGCTCGTCGCGCTCCTTCGTGCCCGTGAGCGGCGCCCCGACGGCGAGAGTGCGTCCGACCGCGGACTCGCGGCCCGAGCGGTCGAGCCCGTCCCACGTGTCGAGGTTCATGCTGATCCGGCGCAGGACGAGGCTGGTTCCACCCACCAGCCAGCCGGGACCGGAGGCCGTGCCCCAGACCAGGGCATTGAAGTCGGCCGTTCCGGCGGACGGGTTCGCGGTGCCGTCCACCTGGCCGAACAGGTTGCGCATGGTGGTGCCGGGCTTCTCCGAACCGGCTGCTCGGCGGAAGCCGGACTGAACCCACCGCACCGACGCGAAGGAGCGCAGGTCCTTCAGAAGCATCCGGGTAGCATGGGCGACCGTCATCGGGTCGTCGGCGGCGATCTGCAGCAGCAGGTCACCGTCGTTCCACTCCGGCTGGAGCCGGTCGATCGTGAACGCGGGCAGGGACCTCAGCCAGCCGGGAGCCTCTCCCCCGGCGACGGCGACGAGGCCGGGCCCGAAGCCGAAGGTGACCGTCAGCCGGGCCGGCACGACGGCCAGCTCGGGTTCCGAGTCGGCCAGGGCGCCCTCGCCCTGGGTGAGCCGGGCGGCATCGTCGGTCAGGATGCGCATCATCCGCCGCAGCGCGGCCCGGTCGATCTGCGCGGGCAGGTTGAGCGCCACGAACGTGACCCGGGCCTGCGGGTCGGTGTCCACCCCGGCCTGGTGCACCCCGAAGAAGGGAACGGCGTCGGTGCCGCGAAAGAGCGGTACCGATGGAGCCGCAGAGCCGCCGATCCCGGCCTTGGCCACGAGGTCGATGCCCATGGCTCCGGCCGCACCGATCCCGGCGGCGGCACCACCCAGAAGAAGGTGGCGCCGGCTGAGCCGGCGGCCCGACTGCACGGACGATTCGGGCGGTCCACTCCGTTCATTCTCTGTGAGGGAACTCACTGGCTGTCGGTATCCATGTCCATTTCGGTGTCGCCCTCGTATGTTTCGTTGGCCCCGGTGTAGTCCTTCACCGGGGCTGAGAAGTCCAAGCTCGACCCGTCGGCGAGGTCGAGGGTGAAGGCGGCCGCATCGCCGGCGGCGAGCGGGCCGGTGAGCCCCATCAGCATGATGTGGCGGCCGCCAGGGATGAGTTCGATGGAGCCGCCGGCCGGCACCACGAAGCCATCCGGATTCTCCTGCATGACCATGTCGCCGGCGTCGTTGGCCACGGTTTCGTGAAGTTCGATCATCGAGGCTGCGGATGTCTCGGCTGAGACGACCGTGATGTCGTCGGGTCCGGAGTTCTCGAGCAGGCCGAAGGCGCCGGTCATGCCGGACTCGCTCGCCTTGACCCAGGCATCCGTCATGGCCAGGGTGTCGGCCGAGGTGGCGCTGTCGGTCGTCGCCGCGGGTGCCTCGGTCGCGCCGGCGCAGCTCGAGAGGGCCAGCATCAGAGCGGCGGCGGCAACGACGAATCGGGTGGGAACGGTGTTGAGCTTCATGAGGGGTTCTCCTGGTCTGGTGCGTTGGGTGCTCGGGAAACGATGCGGCGTGTCAGGTGCTTCAGGTGCTTCACGGGTTGCCGCGGCGCCTGGCTCGCCAGGCAATGAACAGGGCGACGGCGGCCAGTCCACCGAAGGCACCGAAGAGCCCCACCGCGACCACCGAGAGTCCCGTTCCGTCGGCGGTCTCTTCCGAGGCGGCGGATGTCGCCTCGCCGGACGGGTCCGGCGCCGCGGTTGCACCCGCAGTCGACTGTGATCGAGGCTGGGCCGCGGCGCCCACGGTGAAGGCGAAGGCGCCAGAGACCGGGTGACCGTCGGCGGACACGACCCGCCAGCGCACGTCGTAGGCACCGTCGGGCAGGTCGGCCGCCACCGGCTGGGTGGCCTGCGGCCCGTCGAGCCGCATGTCGCCCTCTGCCCAGTTCTTCTCCTCGGTATCGACAACCATGACGATGGCGCCGACCTCGAGGATGTCGTCCGTGAACGTGATGGCGATCTCGGCGGGAGCGAGGTCGACGTTCGCACCGTCGGCCGGCACGGTCAACGCCACCTGGTCGTGGGCGTCGGCCGCCGGAGCCACCGGGCTGAATATGGACAGAGCGATCACGGCCAGGGTCAGGAAAACGGCGGCTGCCGGGCGTCGCGGTTGGGCAGAAATCATTGAAATCTCCGATTCGTGGAGGGAAGAGATGGGGCGGTGCGACGGCAGATTCACCGGGCACAGACGTGCCGGTGGCCGGGTGCGCAGACGCCGTCGACCTCACCGAGGTCGAACGGAATCACTCGGGCCAGGTGTCAGCGGGTCAGCGGGTCAGCGGGTCGCGCGCAGGGTGCAGCGCATCGGGATCAGAGCGCACGAGTAAGAAGGTCAGAGCCTCACGGTGCCAGGGCGCGCGGGGGCGGACCGCGGCGTAGCGCACTGGAGAGCAGTACGCCGAGATCGGCAGGAACGAAGACCCGGCGGAAAGCAGGGCGCAGCGTCGCCGCATTCGTTCCGATCTGCGCCGGAGCGAGGCGTTCGATCAGGACCGCGATGAGACGGATCGTCGTCTCCTCAAGCAGCGCCCAGAACGTCTTCTCGCCGCGGTACAGGGCGGCGATGGTGACGAGGGCGGCCAAGGCGTGTGCCACCCACATCCAGCCACCAGGCAGGGCGCCGACCGCGTGCATCAGGTGGGGGGTCGCGTCCGCCAGGGTGACGGCTCCGTGATGGGAGGTGCTCGTCATCGTCGTGCTCGAGGCCCCGCCGAGGCCGAACAGAACGTGCAGCAGAAGCTGGCTGACCCCGACGGAGAGGGAGAGACGCAATAGCGACAAGCTTGTGCCGGCCAACAGTACGGACGCTATCCCCGCGAAGGCGAGGGCCAGACCCACGCTGAGCCAGCCGGGAGCGTTGCCGCCGCCGGCGATGTGCGAGAGGGCGGCGACGAAGACGGCGACGGATGCGGTCAGCCATCCGCGACCGAATCGCGCCCACCTGCTCGTCATGGCCCTCCCTCGCACCGGAACCGCCCCGATCGGGATCAGGGTCGGATCCCTGACTGAACCCTACCGCCCTGACCTGTGCGCCGGGGCCGGGCGGGCACCGAACTCAGAGCGCGTTGACCGCGCCGAGCACCTTCGTCAGAGAGTCCTTGGCGTCGCCGAACAGCAGCGTCGTCTTCGGGTCGTAGAGCAGCTCGTTCTCGATGCCGGCGAAACCGGGACGCATCGACCGTTTGAGGAACACCACCTGCCGGGCATCACCGACGTCGAGGATCGGCATGCCGTAGATCGGCGAGCCGGGCGACGTCTTCGCGGCCGGGTTGACCACGTCGTTGGCGCCGACGACGAGGGCGACATCCGTGTTCTTGAACTCGGGGTTGACCTCGGCCATCTCCTTGAGCGCCTCATAGGGCACATTCGCCTCGGCGAGAAGCACGTTCATGTGCCCGGGCATGCGCCCGGCCACCGGGTGGATGGCGAAGACGACCTCGATACCGCGCGCCTCGAGGGTGGTGGCGAGTTCGGCGATGGTGTGCTGGCCCTGCGCCACGGCGAGGCCGTAGCCGGGCACGATGACCACGCGCTGGGCGTAGTTGAGCAGCACCGCGACGTCTTCCGCATTGGAGCTGCGCACGGGCCGGTCGCTCTGGGCGGTCGACCCGGCGGTGGAACCGCCCTTGAACGCCCCGAACAGGATTCCGTTCACGCCGCGACCCATGGCGGATGCCATCGCCCGGGTCAGGATCGTGCCGCTGGCGCCCACGAGGGTGCCGGCCACCACAAGGAGCAGGTTGCCGAGAACGATGCCGGAGGCCGCGACGGCCAGTCCGGTGAAGGCGTTGAGCAGGGAAATCACGATCGGCACGTCGGCTCCACCGACGGGGAGCACGAGCAGTGCCCCGACGAGCAGTCCCAGCACGAGCAGACCGATAGCCCAACCGGCCGCACCGGTGGCAACGACAAAGCCCCCGGCCACAAGGGCGGCCAGCACGATGCCGCCCATCACGATCGCGAGGCCCGGGAAGATGAGAGGCCTGGAGCTGATCAGACCCTGCAGCTTGCCGACGGTGACCGCGGAGCCGGAGAACGAGACGGCGCCGATGAGCATCGTGAAGACCACGGCCACCTTGCTCCACGGGCTGTCGGTGCTGCCGAGCTCCAGCATGGCGACCAGTGCCGCGGCACCGCCGCCGACGCCGTTGAACAGCGCGACGAGCTGGGGCATCTGCGTCATCTCCACGCGCCGCGAAATGGGGGCGGCGATCGCCGACCCCACCGCGATGGCGATGAGGATGGCCGGGATGTTCTCGATCCGGGCGGAGAGGAAGACGGTGATCACGGCCAGCAGCGCGCCGGCGGCCCCGATCAGGTTGCCGCGGCGGGCGGTCTTCGGCGAGGAGAGCCCGCGCAGGGCCAAGATGAAACAGACCGCGGCGATCAGGTAGAGCAGGCTGGTCCACTCGGGGCTGAGCAGGCTCATTTCGTCGCGTCCTTCGGATCGGTCTTCGGGCCGGCGCCGGCCGGTTTGCGGGGGGCGAACATTTTGAGCATCCGGTCGGTCACGACGAAGCCACCGACGAGATTCGCGGTGGCCATCACCACGGCGAGCAGGGCGACCGCGAGCAGCCACGGCTCCAGGGTCTGCCCGGCGACGATGATGGCTCCGATCAGGATGATGCCGTGGATGGCGTTCGCCCCGCTCATCAGTGGGGTGTGCAGGGTGCTCGAGACCTTCGAGACGACCTCGAAGCCGACGAAAACCGCCAGCACGACGACGGTCAGCAGGGTGATTGGATCCATCAGTGTTCTCCTGTCGCGGCGGCGGCCACGGCGGCGGCCGTGGGTTCGTGCCGGATGGTGCCGTCATGCGTCAGGCAGGCCCCGGCGACGACCTCGTCCGTGAAGTCGGGCGTCACCGTGCCGTCGACGGTCATCAAAGCGAGCAGGTTGGCCACGTTCTTGGCGAAAAGCCGCGAGGCGTCCGCCGGCATCGTGGAGGGGGCGTCCTTCATGCCCACGAGCGTGACGGAGCCGTCACCGACCTGGGTGGGCACCAGGGTGTCCACACCGGCGAGAACACCCTCGACGTTCCCGCCGGTCTCGGCGGCCAGGTCGATCACGACCGAGCCTGGACGCATCGCGGCCACCATCTCGTGCGTGACGAGCAGCGGGGCCGCGCGACCGGGGATGGCCGCCGTGGTGATCATGACGTCGGCTGCGGCCACGTAGGGTGCAAGCAGTTCGCGCTGGCGCACGGCACGGTCTACGCTCAGCTCCCGGGCGTAGCCACCCGTACCCTCGACGGCGTCCAGGTCGAGGTCGACGAAGGTGCCACCCATGGAGGTGACCTCATCGGCCGAGGCCGGGCGCACGTCGTAGGCCGAGACCCGGGCACCAAGGCGCTTGGCCGTGGCGATTGCCTGCAGTCCGGCCACGCCGGCCCCGAGCACGAGCACTCGAGCCGGCGGAATCGTACCGGCCGCGGTCATGTAGAGCGGGAAGAAGCGGGGGAATCGGATGGCCGCCTCGAGCACTACGCGATAGCCGGAGACCAGCGATTGGCTAGTGAGCGCGTCCATCGACTGGGCGCGCGAGATGCGCGGAACCAGCTCGAGGGCAAAGGCCGTCGCGCCGGCCGCGGCCAGGGCGGCGACGGTGGCCAGCTCGGAGGCCGGCGACGCCAGGCCGACCGTAATCGTGCCGGGGCGGAGAGCAGCCGCGAACTCCGGGGCGAGGGGGCGCACGTGGCAGTAGACATCGAGGTCGCCCGGGGTGAGGTGCGGCACAACGGCGGCACCGGCATCCGTGTAGGCGGCGTCGCCGTGACCGGAAGGGGCGCCCGCACCGGACTCAACCAGGACCTCGAGTCCAAGGGTTGTGAGCTGGGTCACTGTCTCGGGGGTCGCCGCGACGCGGCGCTCACCTTGCAGGCGTTCTCGTCCGATGCCGACTCTCACGCGCGTCTCCTTCGTGGCGAACGGCCACGAGCGAGAACGGACCGATCCGAACGCTTGCACGGCACTTTCGTCCCCGTTCGTAGCGTAGTGGGATTCGCGTGCCGCCCGGAGAATATGACCGCGTTGCGGCGGGTGTGTAGGTTCCTGACTCAGTTGTCATTGGCTACTGCCGAAATCACGGCGAATTCTGTGCACCTGTCACCGCGCCAATCCCCGTCTACCTGTCACTATCCTCGACCGTGTCTCAACCTTGTCCTGCAGGTGGTCAAGGGGTGAGATCACCCGGCAATACCCTTATGGCATGTCAGCAGTTGAGGAAATTCCGAGCATCGTGGCTTCAATCACAGCCGCCGTCGCGATAGGCGTCTCAGTCAGTGGCGCCTTCATGCCGAACGTCGGTCTAGGTCGAATTGAACGACTCACGTCTGCGATTGAGAAGCTCTCTGGTCCAGACCAAGCGTCCTCAGCGAAGTGAGATCGCAGCTGATCAGAAACTATGTCAAAGCATCTTCTTCATGGACATTAACTGCTGACCGGATTCAAGTTGGCGTGCTAACGGCCGGTGGAACTCTGATGTTCGTTTCACTGGGCGCGAGCTTCATCGCGGCTGCGTCAACTTCACCGGGATCGGAGGACCGGTCGAGCGCCTGGTGGATCCCTGGCTATGTCATTGGCCTGGGCACGGTGGTTGTCAACTCAATCATCTTGTTGTGTCGGAGAGCTCGCGCCAAGAAGGATCCGGAAGGACACACAACTCGATCCATCGTGACCGTTCCACAGCCGCCAGTCGGCACACCGACTAATGCAACATCCACTGCAGCAGAAACTTGTAAGAAGCTAGACCCGCTGCATCGTTAGCGCTTGGACGCTCCATGCCTGCTACGAAATGCGTCGTCTCTCGATGCCAGAATCGAGAGTGGGGCGTGTCACGACCAACTTTTCGGCGGAAGGCGAGTCCACCCGTGAGTCCGAAGCACGAAGTTGAACTGGTATGAGCCTCGCGCCGCCTCTTGGACGCGTTTGGATGCCTTCCCGAGGAGTCTACGGAGGACAGCACTCGGGCTCATCCCGAGGATCGCTGCAATTTCCCGGGCGGACTCACCCTGGTCGACGTAGTGCCGCACGGGAAACTCCCGTGAAATGTCTTTCGGGCGACGACCACAAGGAGGTGGCTGGATTCCATGTTCCTTAAATTGCCGAGAAAGCGTGGTTCTTCCGAATCCGGCGTCCTGTGCAATCCGGGTAAGAGTGTTCCCGGCGGCGGTCTCTGCGACGAAAGCACTCACCGTGAAAACTTCCCTCGCTGCGAGGTTACGGTGCCAATTCGAAGGGCGTTATTTCGGATCTCTGAAGCCGACGGCCGGTGGTTCGAGTATCAAGCCCAATACCGTTCAGTTAAGCGTTTGAGTGGTGATTTCTGGCTCGTGGAGGGGTTGTGGCCAGTGCGCGTGGTGGAAGCGTTTGGCGGGCCGTTTTGAGACCTTGCGTTTGATGACGCGAGGGTTTGAACGCCGTCGTCGCGCGGGGTTCAGCCGTCGGATCAGGGCGCGTACCGCATGGCGCCAGACCGCTTTGGCGTAGTCAGGGTGCGGGGGGGAAAAAAGCGCCCTGAGTCACGGAACGGCGGGCGATGCGGAGTGCGGCGATGAGGGAGACCCGGTCAGGGTCGCGGTGAGCATGCTGGGCGGCCTCGACCATGAGGGTGCGGATCGCGTAGTGGCAACAGAGGTGCCCCCAGATTTCCTGCTTGACCAGGTCGGGGAATTTGGACCGCATCACCATGCGCGGACCGCGTTGATGAGTCTTCAGCTCGTCGGACATGGACTCGATCTCCCACCGTTCGGAGTACACGGTCGCGAGTTCTTCCGCGGAGGCCTCGGCCGGATCAAGGATCGTGGTCAGCAGCCGGTAGGCGTCAGGGTTGTCGCGTCCGTCGTCGATCGTGTAGTCCACGACCCGCACGGTCAGTGGTGGTGTCGATTGCCGCCCCGGGCCCGAGGTCGGGATGATCGTGGTCTCGGCCGAGCCGGTCCACCTTCCGAACCAGGAGCGTGTCACCATGACGCAGCGCCTTCAGGCAGGCCGCCAGGTGTGGCCGTCCGTCCTTCTTGCCGGATACCCGGTCCTCGTAGACATCCCCTGCAGGGACGCCGGCAGCCAGGAGTGCGTCTCGTTGTAGATCAGTGCTCTGCGAACCATCAGCTTTTGACACGCGCATGCATCCGACGTGCATGCTCGACCCCTGTCATCTAAACGTTCGATTACGTGACATCACGTGCGTATCGCCCAGAAACCCGAAATTTGTCACATAATCTGCCAGGCATTTCACGTGTTGCAAAGGATCAGCGCGCAAGCCAAATTGACGAGAATTACTAATATCCTGCAGATGCTGAAACCGAGGCCTGTGAGTCTCAATGGTCAAGGGCGTTGTTTCGGCAGTTATTTGTGACCGATTTCTGAGTCATCAACCGGCTTGACACACCCCATTTGGGTCACATAGATTTTTTGCGTTGCTCTAGGCCCTGTCAGCGGATTCACTCACCACATCCAGGGAGTGCCTTGTCTACACTCGTCATTCGAGCGTCCGGGACCGCACCATGGCCACCGCCGAGACGGAGCCGCGTCCCCCCGTGACGGTGCCGGCGACCATTTGCTTCTCGAACAAGTAGCCGCCGGTGACGCGCTCGCCTTCGGCTCCTTGTATGACGCCTCCGTCACCGAAACCTATGCAATCTGCATGTACAAGTTTGCAATGCCGTCGTCGGCCGACACAGCCATGGTCAAAATATGGATCTTCCTTTGGAGCCACGCCGCCGCACTCAACGAACTGGCGGGTACAACAAAATCCATCGTGTTGTGTCCACTGCCTGGGCCGTCATCTCGCAGCGCCGCAGAAGCCTCCGTCAGCTGATTACCCGTAAGATCCGCTAGGTCAGCTCGTCCTCATAAGACCAACAAAACGCGCGGCAAAACGATACGCGCAATGTTGGTAGCGGCAACGAATTTACGAGCCACCCCTACCTACGCGCCAGCGTTGACGGATCGGAGGCGCTACCAGGCACACCAGTACAGTTCTGCCTGCGTGCCCAGTGCGCGATCAAGGCCGTCTCGCGTCATAAACCATAGTCAAATAAGCGTCCTCCGCCCTACTCCTTCTGATTAGGCACGCCAGTTATCGCAGGTTACGGTGCCAGGCCGAGTTGTTGGAGCATGCCCTGTTCGTCGCTGCTACCCCAACGCTCGACAAGTTTCCCGTTCTCGAACCGGCTGATTTGCATGCCACGAACAGACATCGTTTTCCCGCTAGCCGGGTGGCCCATGAGAGGGCCCTGGTGGGTGCCGGTGAGAGTGTACGCGAATGCGACGTCGGTGTCGTTCGCGACGAGGCGCTCGACTTCGATGTGCAGGTCGGGGAAAGCGGCAATCATCTCGCCGAAGAATGCTTTGTAGCCTGCGTGGCCCGGGCCCTGGCCCGGGGCCGGGTCGTTGTCGACTGCGTCTTCGGCCACGAGGTCATTGAGAAGGTCGAGTTCTCCGCTGTTCACGGCGTCACCAAACTTCTGCTGTGCAGCAATATTCACTTCTTGACTCATGTGTTCGCTCTCTTCCCAGAATTAATCATGGATGGGTTTGTGTGGGCCACGAGGTGACCATACCGCCGTTGACGTTCAACGTTGGGAGTGGTGAAAGAATCTGAGCATGAATCCGATGCCGATGAGGACGGCCTGCATTGCAATTCCTGGCAGTGTCGTTGTCTCGACGACGGCCCAGAGCACAGCGGTGCGAACCGTCGCCTCGACGCCGTTGAAGGCGAAGGATCGGGCAAATCGGATACATCCGGATGCGGCAGGTTCTCGGAGGTCTCGGAAGTCGAATCGCTCTTGGAGGAGGAAATTGCCGACGATTGTGACGGCTGCAGAGATGATTGCAGCAGCGATGTACCACACGCCGAGAGCCTGCAGTCCTGCCATGATGAGCAGGTTCGTTACCGCGCCAGCTGCGCCGATGTTGACGAAGCCGGAAAGGTGACCGAAGCGGAGTGCGGCAAGTTGCGTGACGACGCGGACCCCTTGCTGGAAGTCGGCTCTGGATAAACCGGCTTGTCGTTCGTCGAAAACGAACGGTTCCTCCACCACGGTGACCGTATTGCGGGCCAGAATCTCGAGCAGTATTTTGAATCCTCGTGGCTGCAACGCTGATATATCTATGGTGGCGCGGTGTACGGCGAAAAAGCCTGTCATCGGGTCGGTGCAGTTCTGCGGCCTGACGGGAGCATTGCGCGTGCCAGGAGGTTTGCTGCGGTGGAGACGATATGGCGGGATGCGGCTGCGAGCCCGCCGGATGAACCGTCGTCAAGGTTCCGGGAGGCGACAACCACATCTTCGTGTTCGCTAGCAGCTGCGGCTAGCAGAATCGGAATCATCTCGGGAGGGTGCCGCAGATCGCCGTCCATCACGATGCACCCCTTCCCGTCGCTGGCGGCAATGCCCTCGAGGACCGCACCCGCTAAGCCGCCGGTGGGTGTACTTCGGTGGATGATGCGGACGGGGAGGCGGGCGGTGTTGCCGACGTGAACTATTACCTGCGGTGTGTCATCCGAAGAGACGAAGATGATTTCCGCGTCGTAATTGGCTGTGGCGTCACTAATCCGTGCGGCGAGCTCAGCGATGCTCGGTGCCACATTGTAGGTGGGTATCACGATCGAAACGGCCATCAGCGGGTCATTCCGTTCCTGTCCGGGGCGAGGCGAGCGTTCTTGTTCGCCGCTGGCGGGAGGCGAGGTAAAGCCGGTGGGCGGTGATGATTATCGCGAGCTACGCCAGTCCGACGTGGTCTTGCCCGCCCCGTTGTGCCCGAGCAACCCGAATACTTCTCCCATCGGCACCTCGAGAGCGAGGTCGGCTAACGCCGAAGGGAACCGAAGGACCGCAACAGGCCCCTGATAGTTATTGCCATCTTTGTCATAAAACTGACGCTATTGACACCACCGTGAGAAGAAAGCGAGAGAGCCATCGACGCCCGTGTCAAGGGCGGGCTCCCCAGCGGTCGGCTCGACAAACGCCAAGCAGCACCGAGTGGGACACACTTGAGTCGGTACAACTGGTGGACCCCATCTCGGTTCACAGCAATAACCGCCAAGGCCGACGAGGAAGTGGGTGATAGTCGGTTGGAATGCGATTGGAGTTGGAATACTTTGCTGCGACGAACGCTAAGACGCTCGTGGTTTTCGTCACGGGGGGCGTGAATGATGACTGAATGGTGGCAGTTCGCGCTAGCGCCCTGGGAAGCCGCGCACTCTTCTGGCTCGCGCTCGTGCTTTTCCTCTGGATTGAATCCACGCGTCACCTAAGAGGTGCATCGCTCAAGGATTTGTTGCGGCTCGTGCCCGATACCTCGCATCTCCTTCGGCGGCTCGCGAGCGATCATTCAGTGTCCATGGGCGTGCGAATATGGCTCCACATTCTTCTCTTTCACCTTCTATTTCCCATTGATGTGATCCCTGACTTCATCCCGGTTCTGGGATATGCTGACGGCGCCCTTATTGTCGCGATCGCGCTGCAGTTCGCGACCCAACAAGCAGGTAGCGTCGCGATCAAACGCCACTGGCCTGGTGCGCCGGAAGGACTAGCCGCGGTACTGCGACTAGCTGGCCTGCACCAAGGGGAGGCATCTGATCATCATGGGGTTTGAGGCGCCGAAGGTACGATGCATCCGCACCGATAGTTGCGCTGGACAGTTTGTTGGACATCACCTATGTCCTCGTCCATGGTTTAACGATGACGACTTGCCAGTGAATATTGGGAGGAAGATTTATTAGCAGTAGCGGGCAAGACGACGGTGGGACCAACGAGAAAAAATTCCTATCGACGGGAGCGCGCGTCCGTGCTGGCTTCCACGGAGGCCGCTCCGTGTCCCTCGACGCTGTGCGCGTGTTCGCAATGCTCGCAATCGTGGCCGGCCACATCTGGGTAGAGGGTCCAGCACGACCATTTCTTTACAGTTGGCATGTACCGATCTTTTTTTTGCTCTCCGGTTATCTCTGGAAGGTCGGTCGGTCGTTCAACCGGGAGGTTAGGAACCGGGTCAGGTCCCTCCTCATCCCCTACGCGGTCTGGCTCGTGCTGCTTGGAACGGTCACCTTAGGGACCGAAAGTGTGGAGGGCGGCTTCGATCCGATCAGGCTCGCGCACCTTCTCTGGGGCGGCCAGTTCGCGACCGATGGGCCCTTTTGGGCGATGTGGTTTGTGACAGCGTTGTTCTTCGCCGCTGTCATCTATTGGCCTGTGTCACGGTTGCCGCTACCCGGGCAGTGGGCCATCGCCGCGATACTTTTCATCGCGGCGGCGTACATCCCGGGACATCCTGCACGATTCCTGCCGTTGAGCCTGGGGCTCGCCCTTGCGTGCATCATCTTCATCGTTGCCGGGCGTTCGATGCGGCGGGCCCGGGGTATGGTGCGGCACCCGATTGTCACTGGTGTCGTGTTGCTTGCGGTTTCCTTTACCCTCATCGTTCTGGGATGGTCGCAGCCGCTTGATTTGAAGCGTCTCGATGTGGGTACCCCGGTCGTGAGCATAGTGGTGGCCGTCGCACTTTCCTTCGGCTTCATTCTCATTACAGAGGGTCTGCTGGGCGGCGATTCTGTTGGGGAGGATGCCAAACCCAGTGTCAGACGAAAGAGCCGAGTCGACGGCATTGGCCAGCTCTCGCGAGTGGTCACTCAACTTGCCCGGGCGTCATTAACGGTGCTCTTTATCCACCCTGCGGTGGTCACAGGCCTCCACTCATTGGGTCTACCGAAACCCGTGGTCTACCTGCTCACGATCGGAATCGCTTGGCCGGTGGGACTGCTGTTGCTGCGCCTCCCCCATAGCCGCGCTGTCACCGGCCTCAAGCCCGCACACTGACCAGAGGAGAATGGCGTAAACATGCGAGCTCGGAACGCTGCGCCGCGGACGCCGCAACGACTTTCAATCCGAGTGCCGAACTGAACGTAAAACCTCGAAGCCGAACCGTTCCATATCCTTGAAAGTGGAACGCCTCCTACGGCGGAGTTTAGAATTTCGACACGCTGTGGAAATTCGTTCCAAAAGTAAGGTTCGAAAAGGTCTTTCGTTTCTCTCGTACAAAAACGACTTCCGGTACGGCCGCTGTGGATATTGGCTAAACTCGCGTCTCGACTGCCAAGCAAGACCTCGACCGGCAGCTCGACGCGCTCGGCGCCGTCGGGATCCCCGCCGATCAGGTCTACGTCGACAAGAAATCAGGCTCGACGACAAACCGACCGGGGCTAACGGCGGCTCTCAAAGTCGCTCGATACGGCGATGTAATCGTGGTGCACACCCTGGACCGTCTCGGCCGAACTGTTCGAGACACGCTAAACATGATCCACGACCTGCGCGAACGTGGCGTCGGGGAACGAAACCTAGCCGATCCGATTCGGGTCGACTCCGCCAATCCGGATGATTCGATGTCGCAGCTAGTCGTAGTCATGCTCGCCTTATTCGGACAGATGGAGCGCATCTATTCGCTCGAACGTGCCGCCCATGCCCGTGCAGTTGCGATGAGCAAGGGCCGGCGCATCGGGCGCCCCAGCGTCGTGGATCCCACAAAACTCGCCTACGCTGATCACCTCCGCAACGCGGGGCACACAATCCCCGACATTGTTTCTAAGACCGGCATCACGAAATCGAGCCTGTACCGCATTCTGCCTCCACGACGGGCTGACCCTGCTCCAGGTGCAGACGAGTAGAACGCAAGATCGACGAACCTGATGCAAAAGATTTGCCCATGATCCCGAATGAAATAGCCGACGCCTTCAGCAAAATCGACGTTCCCGTGCTCGTCGCTCTCCTCACGACTCTCGTCGTAGAGTACTTTGCTACGCCCGATTGGAGGCCAAAAAATCACGGCTCATCCGTGATCGCCAGCAGATCGATGAGGTCATCTTCGCATTTCAGAAGGCAGCGATGCTCGCTCCGGCATTGCTTCCCGACGAATACATAACTCATCACCCAAACACGAGCGCGGTGAAACGACGCCAAATTGAAAGGCTCGCGCCAGCGGTCGACGCGCTTTTCGACGCGACAGCGCGGTTGCCCTCGCAATTCATAGCCAGACATTCCTGGCAGGTGGGAGCGGCGAGCTTCTTCGTGGCCTACTTTGCTGGTGTTAACGCCAACTGAAAACAGGGCCAGAAACGCCAACTGAAAATAGGGCCACCAACCATCATGGAAGGTGATCAAATTGGATGATTGGGCAGAGATTCGCCACCTGCATTCGACGGGGAAGCATTCGAAGCGGGAGATAGCTCGGCTGGTTGGAGTGTCCCGAGGAACGGTGGACCGGGCGTTGGCCGTGGATCGGTCGCCGACGTATCAGCGGGAGCCGACTGGGTCGAGTTTCGACGCGTTCGCCGGCCAGGTGCGGGTGTTGCTCGCAGCGACGCCAACGATGCCGGCCGCGACCGCTGCTGAGCGGGTGGGCTGGTCGGGGTCTCCGTCGCTGTTCCGGGCCAAGATCGCCGAGCTGCGGCCGGAGTATGCGGTGCCGGATCCCGCGGATCGGCTGGTGCACCCGCCCGGGTTCCAGGTCCAATGTGATCTCTGGTTCCCGCACGAAGACCTGCCGCTGGGCCATGACCAGGCTGCTGCGCCGCCGGTTTTGGTG
The DNA here is from genome assembly GCF_004403415.1 of Cryobacterium sandaracinum. Classification (NCBI taxonomy): domain Bacteria; kingdom Bacillati; phylum Actinomycetota; class Actinomycetes; order Micrococcales; family Microbacteriaceae; genus Cryobacterium; species Cryobacterium sandaracinum. The sequence continues at coordinate 114,070 of NZ_SOGO01000042.1, read as the reverse complement.
ATGACGTCAACGTTCTCCGGATTCATCCAGGCCCGCATGTTGCCCTCGAGGACGACGCCGGATTTGCTCGGTGGGATGTGGTCGTTGCTGCAGGAGGCCGAGGCCGTTCCCGCCCGTTTGACCTGGGACAACGAGACCGGCATCGGGCGCGGGAAACTCACCGAGCCGGCCGCCGCGTTCGCCGGCACCCTCGGCACGCAAATCAAGCTGCTCAAGGCCCGCGATCCTGAGTCCAAGGGCATGGTGGAGCGGATGAATCGCTTCTTCCGCAGCCGATTCATGTCGGGTCGCGCCTTCATCTCTCCCGACGACTTCAACCAGCAGTTGGCTGGCTGGCTGCCCATCGCGAACAACCGTCTCTCGAGGTCGCGACGAGGGCGACCCGGTGACCTGGTCCGCCTCGACCGGGCGGCGATGCGCGGCCTGCCGCCGATGGCGCCGGAGGTGATGTTCCGCAACAGCGTCCGGCTCCCAAGGGATTACTACGTTCGCGCGTTCAGCAACGACTACTCCGTCGACCCAGCCATGATCGGCCGGGTCGTTGACGTGGCAGCGAGCCTGGAGCGCGTGACCGTCCACCACGACGGGGTCCTCATCGCCGAGCATCGCCGGAAATGGGCTCGGCAACTGACCGTCACCGACCCGGCACATGTCCTCCGCGCGGCCGAGCTGCGCGCCCAGTTCCAAGCCCAACGCGCCCGCCGGCCCACGGTCACGGCCGTCGTCGAAATGGCCTCACTGGACCGCTACGACGAGCTCTTCAGCGTTGACATCGACGCCGCACCGACCGTGTTGGCGGTCGCGTCATGACCGGCTCAGAAGCGGCCTCGCAGATCGAGTACTACGCCCGCGCGCTGCGGGCACCACGGATCAGTGAAGCGTTCCGGCGCCTGGGCGATCAGGCCCGCGACGCGGGCTGGTCCCACGAGGAATACCTCTCCGCAGTGCTCTCCAAAGAGGTCTCCGAACGCGAAGCCTCCGGGGCCGCGCTGCGGATCAAGGCCGCCCGGTTTCCCGGTCACAAGACCCTCGAGGACTTCAACTTCGACCACCAACCCTCCGCCAACCGAAACCTGATCGCGCACCTCGGCACGAGCGTGTTCCTCACCGAAGCGAAGAACGTCGTCCTCCTCGGGCCACCCGGAACCGGGAAAACACACCTCGCCGTCGGCATCGGGATCAAGGCCGCCAAGGCCGGCCACCGGGTCCTCTTCGACACCGCGACGGGCTGGGTGACTCGACTCCAAGAGGCCCACTCGCGGGGCAAACTCGCCGCCGAACTCATCAGGCTGCGCCGCTACAGCCTGCTGATCGTCGATGAGGTCGGCTACATCCCATTCGACCAGGACGCCGCGAACCTGTTCTTCCAGCTCGTGTCATCCCGCTACGAACACGCCTCGCTGATCATGACGAGCAACCTGCCCTTCGCCCGCTGGGGCGACGTGTTCGGCGACCTCACCATCGCCTCCGCGATCAGCCTCAAAGGCAACAGCTACCGGCTCAAGCAACACCAACCCGCCGTGACTACGGCACACTAGAACCACACGAGAGTGGCCCTGTTTTCAGTTGGCAGAAGTGGCCCTGTTTTCAGTCGGCGTTAACAGCTGGCTTAGTTTGGTCAGAGCTGGAGTCTGAACGGCCCAACGGCGATCACCTCCGCGCAGCTGGCAGTGACATCAGCGAGTTCGACGCGAGTTCGCGGCACACGCGAGTTTTCACGACAGTCAGGAGCCGTGGATCAAATGGGCCTTCTCGAGGCGCTTCATGCGGGTTGATTACAAAGAGCAAGCGGAGGCCGTAATTGCCAAACACGGCCTCGAACTATCCAAGTAGCGCTCACGCCGGGCGGAGGGGTGACGAATCCTTAATGAGCAGGGTCTGAGACCCTTGCGTGTCAGTGCCAAGAAGATCGAGCTTGAACCCTATCTGGCAGGGTTTCTGTGGAGTTTGGAGATAAATGGCGGCGCCCTGTGAAGCTCGATGTCGCATTATCGGGCTTCGAGTCGTCTTACATCTCATGTGTGGCGGATTCAAGTGGTGTCTGCAACACCGGTTTGATTTGTTGGGTTCGAGATTAGCGTGGCGAGGACCTCTGCGGGCGTTCGGTAGCCATGGCGTTTGCGGGGCCGGCGGTTGAGCTCCGCGGCAACGTTTTCCAGTATCCCGGGCCCGTGAAAGGACAGGTCTGTACCCTTCGGAAAGTACTCGCGCAAGAGCCCGTTGGTGTTCTCGTTGCTGCCACGCTGCCAGGGCGAGTGCGGAGCGCAGAAATAGATCGGCATCCCGGTCGCCATCGTGATTTCCTGGTGTCGAGACATCTCCGCTCACTGATCCCAGGTGGTCGAACGGCGCAGCTGTTCCGGGAGGGTATTCATCGCGACGATCATCGCGTCGGCCACCGTGCGAGCGGTGTGATCCCCGGGCAGATGCAGCAGCATCACGTATCCCGTGGTCCGTTCGACGAGTGTTCCGATCGCGGACTTCGACGAGGTCGAGCCGATGATCAGGTCGCCCTCCCAATGCCCAGGAACGGCGCGGTCCTCGATCTCCAGCGGGCGGTCAGAGACCATCACCATCTCCCGGAATCTCTGCGGCCGCGGACCCTCCGGCCGCTGCGGCCGCCGTGTGACACGCCCCGACCGCAACGCGGTGGCAACTTCCAAGCGCAACGATCCGCGGCCCTGCACGTAGAGGGCCTGGTAGATCGTCTCGTGTGACACCTGCATCTCCAGATTCTCCGGATGCTCGACTTTCAGTCGGCCCGCGACCTGTTCCGGGCTGAACCGATCGGTGAGCATCGTGGTGACCTGTTCCCGTAACGCTAACCCGTCCAGCTTCCGGGCTCTTGGCCGCCGAGCCCGCGCCCAGGTTTGCTCCTGCGCGAGCGACGGCACGTAGCGGCCAGTGACCTTGTTTCTGGCCACCTCCCGGCTGATCGTTGATGGCACCCGGCCCAGAGCCGCGGCGATGCGGCGCACCCCTTGACCGCGGGCGAGCTGGAATCCGATCTCTTCGCGCTCTCGCAACGATAAGAGTCCGGCACGGGCAACACCGAAATCCTGAACCGGTGATGGCAGCACCTTCTGATGCTGGCTTAACCAACGATACCCAGTCGGTCGCGACACCCCAGCAGCCTGCGCCGCGACGGCCACCGATAGCCCCGCGTCCAGCCCATCCCAAAACGACAAACGGACGCTCAAAGGCGACCACGGTCGAGCCATCGACAACACCCCACAGAACTCAGGGTGTTGCTCTCACCACCTGAACTCGCCTGTTTCGACACACCGAGGTTACGAGACACCCCACACATGAATCTGACTGCATTTGGCGAATTGGGCGGTGCCTAGTGTCTCAAGGGTTGCCGGACGCAATCTCACCGCTGCCCTCATCACCTTGGTGAGCAGCAATGCTGCCGCGTCATGACCGCATCACCAGCCCTAACGGCGTGTGATTTCCGACCCCTGTTGTTGCTACCGCTCCGGGTCACCCCATGGGTAGGCTCGGCTCATGACCTCTGGAGCGGTAGTCAACACGTCGTCGCTCGGCAATGCCGTGCGGTTCGTCGACGTGCCCACCTCGCTGCCAATGAAGATCGGGATCTGGGGCCTTGCAATCATCGCGATCGGGTTCATCGCCGTGGTCCTCAGCGACCTGTTGGTTGGCGCAGATGGCCAGTTCGCCGATCGAATGTCGTTCCAACAAACAGGCCGGATCGGGCTGGTGGGGCTTGAAGTGCTTGTCGCCCTGATTTTCTTGGGCACCGCCGTATTCCAGCGCGCCAAGTTGCGAGCGGCAAAGGCGGTTCGACCCGACGCCTTTGTCTTCATGACGCAGCGCACCCCGGCACTCATCGACGCCCTGAAGACGATTGGGACCGACCGACCGCGACTGCGCCAGCACTTCGTGGTCACGCTCGGACCGAAAGGAATCGAGCTTTGGGGTCGCGGACGAACCGATGTCCCTCGAATGGCCCTGCCCTGGAACGACATTGATTACGCCCATCCCGGCCGACACATGGTCGAAATAGGAAATATCAGCGTCGCGGTTCTGGCCCTCCGCATTTTTCAGACTGTCGATGGGCGCCGGCTAGATCTACCGTTTCCGATTTTCGGTCCGCAAGGCATCAATCGCGCAGGAACTCATGATGCCAACAAGGTGCTCGATGCCTGCTCCCGCTATACGAGCATCGCCTGACCGACCGCAGCGACCTGAATCAGTCGCGGTTCCCGACAACAAATTCGGTAAACGAAAACATCAGCCAGTGCCCCGCTAGACGTTCCTTCGTGACACCCAACCTGGCAGGCCGAAATCGTTGAGTTTTCGACCCGAAGCCGCGGCGTTTCTGGTCTGCTGGAGACTAAGCGCTCGGGTTTGCCGATGCGTACCATCGGCAGGCTCCTAGAACGCGTCGGGTGCGACCGTCTTCGCGCCGACTTGCAGGGCCAGCGCCTCGAGTACGTGCGCGGGGGTCGTGGCGGCCTGGAGGGCGTCGCGGAAGGTGGGCTTTATCAGGGCGCGGGATAGCTGGGCGAGTACCTTCAGGTGCTCGGTTCCGGCCTCCGCCTCCGGGACGGCGATCATGAAGATCAGCGTGGCCTTGGAGCCGTCGGCTGAGTTCCAGTCGATGCCTTGCGTGCTGCGGGCGAAGGCGAGTACCGGGGCGGTTACACCGTCCGACTTTGCGTGGGGGATCGCGATGCCGTCGCCGATGCCCGTCGTGCCGTGCTTCTCGCGGGCGAGGGCGGCCTGGGTCACCAGGGTCTCGTCGGTGACGCGGCCGGTCTTGCTCATCAGGCCGGCGAGGGTGCTGATCATCGCATCCCGGTCGGTCTCGTCGACGTCGAGCACGATCGTGCGTTCGTCGATATAGTCGAGCACCGTCTTCTTCGCCGGGGGCATAGGCGACGATTCGGACTCGGACGCGACCGAGCCGACCGTGCCGGCATCCGCGTCCGATGGGCCCGTGGGCGCGGGGACAGGACCGGAAGCCCCGGCGGCGGTGCCCGTGGCCGCACCCGTCGCTGCAGCGTGGCGGGTCGACTTGCGCGCGGAAATGCCGAGCAGCAGCACCGAAACGAGGGCGGTGACGACGGCGCCGGTGAGCAAGGCCGCGAAGTACATCGGCACCCCGGAGACCGCACCGAAGACGGCGACGATTGGGCCACCGTGCGGTACGGAGTTGGTGACCCCGAACAGGGCGGCAATGCCTCCGGCCATGGCGCCACCGATCATGTTCGCCGGGATGACCTGCAGCGGCTTGGCCGCGGCGAGCGGAATCGCGCCCTCGGTGATGCCGAAGAATCCCAGGAACAGTGCGGCGATGCCGGCTTCACGCTCTGGTTTGGAAAAGTAGCGGCCGCGGATCAGGGTGGCCAAGCCCATCCCGAGCGGCGGGACGGCGATCGCGGCGGCGACCATGCCCATCGGGGCTGAGTTCCCCTCCGCGATCAATGCTCCACCAAAGAGGAATGCGGTCTTGTTGATCGGGCCGCCCATGTCGAAGGCGACCATGGCGCCGAGAATCAGGCCAAGCACGATCGCGCTGCCACCCTGCAGGCCGGTGAGGAACGTGGTCATGCTGGAGAAGACCCAGCTGATCGGCTGGCCGAGGGCGAGCACGAAGGCGCCGCCGACGATCACGGTGGTGAGCACGGGGATCACGAGGATCGGCATGATCGGCTTGATAAAGCGGTGTACGGGAATTTTCTTGATGCCGAGGGCGACGAAGCCGACCAGGAAACCGGTGATGATGCCGCCAATAAAGCCGGCGCCTGATTCGGAATTGTAGAAGGCCCCGGTCGTGGCGATCCAGCCACAGATCATGCCCGGTGCGAGCCCGGGCCGGTCGGCGATGGCGTAGGCGATGAAGCCAGAGAGGATCGGCACCATCAGGGTGAAACCGAGTCCGCCGATCTGGTTGAGCGTCAGCCAGAAACTGCCCTCCGGGATGACGAGCCCATTCGGGGTCGCCTCGCCGCCGAAGGAGAGCGAGATGGCGATCAGGAGCCCGCCGACCACAACGAACGGGATCATGTACGACACGCCGTTCATCAGTGCGCGGTACAGGGTGCTTCCGAAGTCGGCCTTGCCGCTGTTCGAGGGCGTGGCGTCCCGGCTGGAACTGTCGCCGACGGTGGACGGCTCGGCGGCGAGGGCGTCCCGGATCAGGGCGGCGGGGCGGTGAATGCCGTCGGCGACCCCGACGGAGACGATCCGCTTGCCCACGAAGCGCGAGGCATCGATCTTGGTGTCGGCCGCGATCACGATTGCGTCCGAACGGTCGATGTCGTCCTGGCTGAAGGTGCCTTCGACGCCGACCGAGCCGTGCGTCTCGACCTTCATCTCGTAGCCCAACTCAGCCGCTGCGCTCTCGAGCTTCTCGGCCGCCATGTAGGTGTGCGCTATGCCCGTGGGGCAGGCGGTGATCCCGAGAATCAAGAGTCTCGGTGGCACCGTGCTCGCTTCGAAGAGAGGTTGGGACATGGCTAAGCCGTCCTTCCGGGGCGAGGCCGACCGGAACTTCCGCGGACACCACAGCCCAAGTTCATAAATTTAGCCGAGTTTATCACTGCCACGAAAGTGGGTGCGTGCCCTAGCCCTTTGACCTGATGGAGCCCCTGAGGGCGAGTGCGTCCGTCGCAATCCGGGCCATCGACACGACGTCACGCATCCATTGGCCCTGACCCCGCTGGCAGGCTTCACGCCGGGAGCCAGGGTGGAGTAGTCAGGCAATTATCGATCGCGTGCGGGCGTCTCCAACTCGGCCGGTTCCGGCGTTACCCGCAGGCCGCCTGGTGTGTTTGACAGACGCACCAATTCCTCGACCCAAGCACGGTTTAGGAGAGGTTCCTTATTGCCGAAAAAGTCGAATTGAAGCGGAATCGTTGGGTGGATCCAAATGGTGCTGTGACCGTGTCCTGATGCCGCCGAGTATTCCCACGAAAACGTGAAACTTTCCCCTCGGCGTACCTTGGACAAAATGACGATCTTGAGGTGAGCGAGCACCCGGTCGTCGAAATCGACGGAGATCGACGGAGTCCCGTAGATAAATTTACCCATGAATGCTCCCAAGTCCGTTGTCGATTTCGTTAGCGACAAGGTTAAAGTCCTTGGCCGTCCGACCAGCGTCGCCTGTGGTTTCGACGGTGCCGGTAATTCCGATCATCGGCATTTCAGGTAACGGGAAACGCGTCGCCTCATCTTCCTCCGTCATCCCTTCGACGTCGACATCGACGACGTCGAATTGACTGGTTGGGCTGAGAGTTAGCGTGTGCACGGATGTCTCGTCGTTCTCGTCGAGCACGGTGACATCCACAGCCACACTATTGTCGCTATCGGCCACTGAGGTGACGTAGTCGAGAAGCGCTGATGTGATGCTGTTGCTCGTGACAATGGAGCCGCCGATATATGTTATGCGCTTCATGCGGTGATGCTAGCTGATTGTTGTGCCCCGCGCACGCCGATGGTCCACCGGCGCAGGCCAGCGGGAGAAGGCTGGCCTCGCGAAAGGCTGCCCCGACGCCGGCGGGCCCTGGCGATTCCCGCGAGTGAAGGTTGAAGCCGTGCGGCGCTCCAGTCCATCCACAGGGCCGCTACTGACTGACGCGGTGGGCGAGTCACGCCAAGCTGTTTCGACTTTCGAGGTTTGCTAGTTGTCATCACTGACAAGCGATGGACAACAAGATCAGGATTATGACATGTAGATCAGGAACCTAAAGGGTGTCAGGCGCCCGGCACCATATCGGCGAAGCGGGAGTAGTGGCCGTGGAACGCGACCGTGACGGTGCGCGTGGGGCCGTTACGGTGCTTGGCGACGATCAGGTCCGCCTCGCCGGCGCGCGGATTGTCCTTCTCGTACGCGCTCTCGCGGTGCAGCAGGATGACCATGTCGGCGTCCTGCTCGAGCGAACCGGACTCGCGCAGGTCTGAGATGGCCGGCATCTTGTCCGCGCGCTGTTCGGGACCACGGTTGAGCTGGGAGAGGGCAATAACGGGAACCTGTAGCTCCTTGGCCATCAACTTGAGCGCACGGGAGAACTCACTGACCTCCTGCTGGCGCGACTCGACTTTCTTGCCCGACGTCATCAGCTGCAGGTAGTCGATGATGACCATTTTGAGGCCGACCCGTTGCTTCAGCCGGCGGCACTTGGCCCGGATCTCGACCAGGGTCATGTTGGGGCTGTCGTCGATGTAGAGCGGGGCGTCGTTGATGCGACCGCGGGTGGCGGCAATGGTGGTCCAGTCGCGCGCGTCGACGGCGCCCTTGCGCATGCTCTGCAAGGGCACGGATGCTTCGGCCGCGAGCAGACGCATCGCGATTTCGCTGCGGCCCATTTCCAGGGAGAAGAAAATGCTGGGCATGTCGTGCTTGATGGAGGCTGCCCGGGCGAAGTCGAGGGCGAGCGTGGACTTACCCAGCGCCGGACGCGCCGCCACGATGATCAGCTGGCCGGGATGGAAGCCGTTGGTGAGCTCGTCCATATCGGCGAAGCCGGTGGGAACACCGGTCATCTGACCGTCTTTGAGCTTGGCAGCCTCGATCTCCTCGATCGCGGCTGTGACCGCGTCGGTCAGCGGCACATAGTCTTCGGTTTCGCTGCCACCCGTGACGGCATAGACCTCGGCCTGGGCGGTATTGACCAGATCCAGCACCTCGCCCTCACCGGAGTAACCCATCTGGGCGATGCGGGTGCCGACCTCGACGAGGCGCCGGAGGAGAGCGCGTTCGGCGACGATCGAAGAGTAGAAACCGGCGTTGGCCGCGGTCGGCACGAGGCTCGTGAGCGTGTGCAGGTAGTCCGCGCCGCCGGCCCGGGACAGCTCGCCGAGCTTGGTGAGCTCGTCGGTGACGGCGATAACGTCGGTCGGCTCGCCCTGCGCGTAGAGCGACAGGATCGCGTCGAAGATGATCTCGTGCTTGGGGATGTAAAAGTCTGCGGCGCGCACGGTCTCGACGACGTCGGCGACGGCATCCTTGCTCAGCATCATGCCGCCGAGCGCGCTCTGCTCGGCCAGGAGATCGTGCGGGAGCGTGCGCTCGGTGTGCCGGGCTTCCAGTCCGCCGCGTGAGTCTGCCCCGCGTTTGTCCGCCAGACCCAAGTGAGAGATCGACACTCGTGCCTCCTTTACTCGTGGTGCAGTTCTATCAGGGCCCACCGACATCGCTGCCGGGCACTGTGCACACCTCGATTGCGGTCGCGTGCCCACCATACGGACCCGGCTCGGCAGAGAACAAACCGCCCTGTGGATAAGCCTGTGGGCAATCTGGGCGAAACGCCGCGTGTCTTGTGCACAACCTGTGGAATCAACTGTGGACAACTTAAGTTTTTTGTCGGATAAATACAGTTTGATCAGGTATTAATTTAATTCACAGTGTCGTGTAGAAAACCTGTCTAAAGTACGTGTTGAATCTTGTCGAGCTGTGAGAAAACCTGTGTACAGCGCCTCATGTTTTGGGACTAAAATCACCCCCGATTGGGTGTGTGGCATCGCTTAAACAGGTGTGGCGGTGGGTTCCTTTCGGAACCCACCGCCACACGGGTGTAAAGCTGTAGAGCTTACTTGGCAGCTACCACCAGCAGTGTGATGGTCGCACTCAGCTCGTCACGAAGACGAACCGTTGCCTGGTGTTCACCCGTCATCTTGATCGGGCTGAGCTCGATTTTGCGCCTGTCGAGGGCACCGAGACCCGCTGCGGCAACTGCATCCGCAACATCCGTGGTCTTGACGGAGCCGAAAAGGCGTCCGCCTTCGCCGGCCTTGACGACCAGCTTGACCTTGGCGTTCTCGAGTGCAGCCTTGAGAGCCTGCGCCTCTTCGAGGGTGGCGTGCTCGCGGGCTACGCGAGCGGCCTTGATCTGCTGAATCTGCTTCTCGCCACCGCGAGTCCAGGAAACAGCAAATCCCTGCGGGTAGAGGTAGTTGCGGGCGTACCCGTTCTTGACCTCGACGATGTCACCGGGTGCACCGAGGCCGGAGACCTCGTGCGTCAGAATGATTTTTGACATGAGGTGTCCTACCTGCCTGAACCGGCGTAGGGCAGCAGCGCCATTTCGCGAGCGTTCTTGACGGCGCGGGCGATAAGACGCTGCTCCTGAACGGAAACACCGGTGATACGACGGGCGCGGATCTTTCCACGCTCGGAGATGAACTTGCGGAGGGTGGGGACATCTTTGTAATCGATGACACCAACCCGGATCGACTTCGCGGGAGCGGCATTCTTGCCACCCTTAGCACCGCGGAGCGGCTTGCGGCGGTCGCCGCTCGACTTTCCAGCCATGATTTCCTTACTTTCTCAAAGAAGTGTTTTTCAGCCAACAGCCTGTAGGGCTCGGCTTAGAAGGGTGTCTCGTCGCTGAAGTTTCCCGGAGTGTTCCAGACATCTCCACCGGTGTTCGCGGCGGGGGCGCTGGCAGCCCAGGGCTCGTCGTTCGAGGCAACGGCAGGTGAGCCACCGCCTCGAGGAGAAGACGATGACTGCGCGCGAGTGAGCTGAGCGGTGGCGTATTTCAGCGAAGGACCGATTTCATCGATCTCGAGCTCCATGCTCGTTCGCTTCTCGCCTTCCTTCGTCTCATACGAACGCTGCTTGAGACGCCCGGAAGCGATGACACGGGTACCCTTGGTCAGTGAACCAGCTACGTGCTCGGCGAATTCACGCCAAACGCTCGCGCGCAGGAAGAGCGACTCGCCATCTTTCCACTCACTGGTCGCGCGATCGAAATTGCGCGGAGTGGATGCGATGGTGAAGTTGGCAACCGCCAGCCCGTTCTGCGTGTACCGCAGCTCCGGGTCGCTGGTCAGGTTGCCCACCACGGTAATTACGGTCTCGCCGGCCACGGGCTACTTGTCGCTTGCCTTGTCGGCGGACGCGGCCGGCGCGGGAGCAACAGCTTCTGCGGTGGCAGGGGCGTCGACAACCGGGGTTTCGACCTTAGCCGGAGCAGCCTTGACCGCGGCGGCAGCAGCTGCCGATGCGGGCTTCACGGACGCGGCGACCTTGGCGGTCGGGGCGGCAGCAGCGGCTTCAGCCTTCGCAGCGATTACCTTCGGGTTGGCTGCCTTGCGGGCGGCCTTCTCGGCGGCGAGCTTGCTCGCGACGGCGACCTGGGCAATGCCTTCTTCTGCGCGAAGCACTTTGGTGCGCATGACGGCTTCCGACAGCTTCAGCTGGCGGTCGAGCTCGGCCGTGGCAGAAGCGTTGGCGGTGAAGTCGACAACGGCGTAGATGCCTTCGGACTTCTTGTTGATCTCGTAAGCGAGACGGCGGCGACCCCAAACGTCAACCTTGTCAATGGTTCCACCATCGTTGCGAACAACGTTGAGGAACTTGTCAAGGCTGGGAGCTACGGTGCGCTCATCTATCTCGGGATCGAGGATAACCATCAACTCGTACTGATGCATGACTAACCCACCTCCTTCGGACTAAACGGCTGCAGAATCTCTGCAGCAGGAGGGTTGTGCATGTGTTGTAAGCGGAGGCCGGGAATCCGGCGCACAGACAACCTGCCAAGGCTACCGGAAACGGCGGCCCTCCGCCACCGCCTCCGCCCGTTCACCCGTTTGGCGCCCTCGTCGCCGCCGAGTCCGTCAACGCTGTCGCGAGTATCGCCGACTGTGCCGACCATCGCCGTTCTATCGGAGATTCTGGGCACGAACGGCGACGGTCGCTTCACCTGTTGGGGCATTTCCCTGGTTCGGGACGCAGTCCGGCGGCGAGCAGGAGCCGTTTCAGGCTCTCCCGGCGCAGCGCTACCGCCCAGATCCAGCGCGCCATTCCGTGCCCCGTCCCGCGAAGCCGGTCCTCGCGAAGCTTTTCTGACCACACGGCTTCTTCACTGGTACGCCCATTCATGAAGGCGTCCCGCGTGTACTTGACTTTGCCGTCGAATTCGCCGAGGAGGCGAAGTGTGCGGTTCTTCTGTTTCTGAACCCACCGGAAGTCCGTGATGTCTTCCTGCCCGTCCTCGTGCACGAAGGACACCTGTAATTCGGGGGGCGGGAATCCGCACAGGTGAATCTGTCCTCGGCTGAGGGACTCGCCCACCGAACCGGATCGACTGTCGCAGAAGACAATGGCGATCCGAGCGGCTCGTGCCCCACGGGTTGGTCCGTCGGAGTCGAGTCGATCAAGCAGAATGTCGCGGTCGATCCCGAGCGCAGCCATGCCGTTCGGCAGGGTGAATTTAGGTTTCATTCCGTAATCGAGCGTGGCGACTGCCGACAGGAATCCTGCCGTTCGTGCGACATCGATCAGCGTACGCAGCAGACCCGTGACCAGCATCCCTTCGATCTCCACGACGTCTTCGTCGGGCAATCGGTCGTGGTGCCAGGTGACCCCGTTCTTCGAATGCACGCCGGTTTCACCGGCAGCCATGAGGTGGACCTCGTCGGGCAATCTGCCGACGATGGGCAGTCCCCACAAAACAGCAGCCGATTCATAAGAGTAGACGGGCTGGGACTTTCTGGTGGCCTCCACGGCGCGCAAACGCAAGAAGTACCGATCACGATCACTGATGGTGTCCCAGCCGGTCGCGTCAACGGCAACGCCACGTCGTAGGCGAACGGCTTGACCGGATCCGACCGGCCGTTGAACAGGACGCCCATCGCTGCCGAGAAACCGAGCGTCACGGCCGAGATACAAAGGCCGCCAGTCATGCGGGGAGTAGAGATTCATAGCGCCATGCTGGTGGTGCGGCCTACTGGCTCCGATCGCAAGGGCGGCTCCTGTGGCCAAGATCGGCGGCGGAGGTCCTGTGGAGGGATGGTGACACATCCGCTCGCGAAGTGCCACCGGGTCTCGACGCTCGCCGTTTGTGCCGAGAGTCGTCACCCGTGCGGCGACTCTCGGCACAAACGGCGAGCCTCGGCGAATAGACGGGCCCGGAAGGCGCCGGGAGGGCCTACTGTGCGCGCTCGGCCCACCAGGCGATAAGGCGGCGGGTGGCCTCGTCTTCGCCGAGCGGCCCATCATCCAGCCGCTGCTCGAGCAGGTACCGGTAGGCCTCGCCGACGTCACGGCCCGGACCCACTCCGAGGACGGCCATGATCTGCTCACCGTCGAGATCGGGGCGCACCGCCGCCATCTCTTCCTGTTCGTTCAGCTCCTCGATGCGCTGTTCCAGGTCGTCGTAGGCGAAGCCGAGCCGGTCCGCCTTGCGGCGGTTACGGGTGGTGACGTCCGCACGAGTCAAGATGTGCAGTCGTTCGAGCTGGTCCCCCGCGTCCCGCACGTAGCGCCGCACCGCGGAGTCCGTCCAGGCACCCTCGGTGTAGCCGAAAAAACGCAGGTGCAGTTCGATCAGGCGTGCCACGGCGGCCGTCGTGTCGTTGTCGAAACGGAGGGCTCGTAGCCGCTTCTTCGCCAGCTTCGCGCCGACCAGGTCGTGGTGGTGGAAACTGACCACGCCGCCCGGCTCGAGCTTGCGAGTCGCGGGCTTGCCGATGTCGTGCAGCAGCGCCGCCAGGCGCACGATCAGGTCGGGGCCGTCGAAGCTGCCGCGGGACTTCTCGTAGCCGATGGCCTGGTCCAGCACCGTCAGGGTGTGCTGGTAGACATCCTTGTGGTGGTGGTGCTCGTCGACTTCGAGGCGCAGGGCGGGGATCTCCGGCAGCACCCGGCTGCAGAGCCCGGAGTCCACCAGCAGCTCGAGCCCGGCATGCGGGTTGTCCGCACACAGCAGCTTCGAGAGCTCGTCGCCGATGCGTTCGGCCGAGATATTACGAATGCGGTCCGCCATCGCTTCCATCGCTTCCGCGGTGTCGGCGTGGAGGGCGAATCCGAGCTGGGCGGCGAACCGGGCCGCCCGCATCATGCGCAGCGGGTCGTCGCCGAACGAGATCTCCGGGGAAATCGGCGTGCGCAGAACGCCGGCCAGGAGGTCGTCGATGCCGTTCGCGGGGTCGACCAGAGTCAGCCCCGGAAGGCGCAGAGCCAGTGCGTTCACCGTGAAATCGCGGCGTAGCAGGTCATCCTCCAGGCGGTGGCCGAAAACCACCTCGGGCTTGCGCGTCTGGCCGTCGTAGCTCTCCGACCGGTAAGTCGTGATCTCCACCTTTTCGCCGGCGATTTGGGCGCCGATTGTTCCGAAGGCGCGGCCGATATCCCAGTGGGCATCCGAGATTGGCTTCACGAGGTGCAGGATTTGGTCCGGCGTGGCATCCGTCGTGAAATCGAGGTCGTTGAACGGCCGGTCGAGGAAGGCGTCGCGGACCGGTCCGCCGACGAGGGCCAGTTCGTGTCCAGCCGTCTGGAACGCGGTCGCCAATCGGGAAACGGTCGGGGTGGCAGCCAGGTCGCCCAGCCGCTTGAGGGCTGTCGCAACGCTTTGCATGACCTCATGTTAGTTGCTTGAGCTACGCCGGCTGCCCCGGTGCGGCGTTACCCCCGCGTCGAAGCCGTAGAATCCCCTACATGGTGGCCGAGTCTGTTCTCAAGCGTCGGCCCGCGCTCCCCGGAGCGATGCGCGGCCTCTGGTCACGCACGAAGAGGCCGATCGGCGCCGTTCTGATCGGCCTGCTGGCCGGGGTTCTGCCGGTCGCCTCCGCCGGTCTGCCCGCATCCGCAACCGCGTCTGAAATCACATCTGCATCTGCCCCAGCGGCCCCGACAGCGAAGACCATCACCGCCGTAACGGCCAATGCGGTGAACCTGCGCGTGTCGCCCGCGACACTGGCGCCCCTCCAGGCTGGCCAGGACCTCACGGTCACTGTCACCGTCGAGAACGCGACCCTTGACACCATCTCACCGGGCACCATCAACCTCTTCCTCGCGGAACGGGCACTGATCAACCGCAACGCCCTCAACAGCTGGCTGGATCCGGAGAAGAACAGCAAACCCGGCGATCTCATGCTGAGCGAGCCCACGATGGCGTCCATTCAGCCGGACAGCACCGAGATCTTCACCTTGACCGTGCCGGCCGGCTCCGTGGGCCTCACCAGCGGCAACGCGTGGGGTGCCCGCGGCATTGCCGCCACCCTGAGTACAGACGACAGGGTGCGGGCAGAGGGCAGAGGCACCTTCGTCTGGTATTCCGACGAAGAGGTCACCCCCGTCAACATGTCGGTGATCATGCCGATCACCGTCCCCGCGCAGTCGACGGGCCTGATTACGTCAAAGGCACTGGAAACGTTTACGGCGCCGACCGGTGTTCTGAGCCGCCAGCTCGACGGCGTCGTCGGCCGCCCGGTCACCATTGCCATCGACCCGCTGATCATTGTTTCCATCCGAATCCTCGGTTCGGCGGCACCGCCCAGCGCAATCGCGTGGCTGAACCGGCTGGACGAGGCTCCGAACGATATATTCCCGCTCAGCTATGCCGATGCCGACCTTGCCCTGCAGGCTCAAGCCGGCGCCGGGCCGCTGCTGACGCCCACCACGTTCGGCCAGGCGATCGACCCTGCCTTGTTCTCCGCGACGGACCAGTCCGCGACGCCGAACTCCGTCCCTGCCCTCCCGCCTGGCACCGAGACACCGGCGCCGTCAACGGACCAGCCCGCACCCCCCAGCGATGGCACACCACCCACCACGGAAGAGTTGCTTGCTTGGGAATATAGCGCCACTGACATCGGCTGGCCGGCCGAGGGTGACGTTGCGAGTGCAGACCTGGACGTATTCGCGGCCAGTGGCCTCAACACAACCATTTTGGGCGGATCGAACGCATCCGGGGCCGCCGGCGACTTCACCCCGAATGCATCCCTTGATCTCGGCACCGGCCACGGTTTGGGTCTGGTCGTCGATGATTCGTTGGCCGCCGCCCTGCGCACCGCCGCGGCCGCGACAACGGATGACGCGTGGCGCGAAGCCATGTCCCAGGTCAGCTCGCAGCTGGCGGTCGTCTCGGCCGAGCGCCCCGGAACCGCGCGCACCCTCCTGGCCACTTTCGACCGCGGGTGGCCGCCCAACGCAGACCGACTCACCGAGACCATCGACGCGCTGGCCGGGTTGCGGTGGTACGCGCCGTCCACCCTGCCGGAGGTGCGGGCATCCGTTCCAGCCGAAGAGGTCGAGTTTGACAGCCAGGCCGAGCCGGAGGATCGCGTGGCCCTGGCCGCCGAGCTCTTCGAGGCCGAGAAGACAATCACCGACTTTTCCTCCGTACTGTCCGACCCGGCGATCGTCACAGGCACGCAGCGCCTGGACCTGATGGCTCTGCTATCCAATTCCTGGGCATCCCAGGAGGCCAGTTGGGCGGATGCCGTCGGCACCAGCCTCGCGAACTCCTCGGCGCTTGTGGGCTCCATCACGGTCGCGACCAAGGGCCCCATCAACGTGGTCGGCAGCCAGGTCGACATTCCGGTGACCCTGGACAACGCCCTGAGCCAGGCCGTGACGGTGATGGTGCAGGTCGTTCCCTCCAACGGGCGCCTCCTGGTCGGCGAGGCGGTGGAGTCCACCATCGAAGCCCAATCCGCCCGCACCGTGACCATCCCGGTGACGGCCGCAGTGGGAAACGGCGCCGTCACCCTGCGCGTGACCCTGCTCACTCCGGCGGGAACGGTCATCTCGCAGCCCGCCCTCATCCCGATCAACGTGCGCGCAGACTGGGAAGGCCTCGGATCCCTCCTGTTCGCCGCGTTCGTGGTGCTGTTCTTCGGGTTCGGGGTGTGGCGCAACATTCTGCGACGCCGACGGGAACGTGCCGAAACTGAGACTGCGGACGCCCCCGAGCCAGAGGCAGAACCGGCCACAGTCCCTGAAGCCGAAGCACCCCCAGAAGAAGATCCCGAATCCGGGGCCGCCGGCGCTGCGCCCGGCCCGCTGACCCCCGCCAGCGCGGCCGATGCCCCGACGGAGCCCCGTGCCTAAGACCGACAGCATCGGCCGGGCGAGCGCATTCCTCGCCTCCGGAACCATTGTTTCTCGCATCCTCGGCTTCGTGAAGCTGATTGTGCTGGCGGGGGTGATCGGCCAGGTCGGTCAGAGCACCAACGCGTTCGCCGTGGCGAATCAGCTTCCGAACACGGTCTACGTCATCGTGGCCGGTGGGGTGCTGACGGCCGTCCTGGTGCCGCAGATCGTGCGCGCCAGCCTGCACGCCGACGGTGGCACGGCGTACATCAACAAACTCCTCACGCTGGCCCTGGTCATCCTCGCCGCGACCACCATCGCAGCCACCGCGCTTGCTCCGCTGTTGACCCTGCTCTACGGGTCCAACATGAAGCCGGAATCGCTGGCCCTCGCCACGGCGTTCGCCTTCTGGTGCCTGCCACAAATCTTTTTCTACGGCCTGTATACGGTCCTCGGAGAGGTTCTGAACGCCCGCAAGTCCTTCGGCCCGTTCACCTGGGTTCCCGTGATCAACAACGTCGTGGCCATCGCGGGCCTACTCACCTTCTCGGCGTTCTACGGAGCCGACCCGAACGGGACCCGGCTGGCCACCGAGTTCACGCCCGCGATGATCGCCGTCCTCGCCGGGAGCGCCACGCTCGGCGTCGTGCTGCAGGCCGTCGTGCTGTTCTATTTCTGGCACCGCATCGGTCTGCGCTTCCGCCCCGACTTCCGCTTCCGCGGCGTCGGGCTCGGCGTGGCCGGCCGGATGGCGAGCTGGACCTTCGGGATGCTCCTGCTGACCACCCTGGCCGGCGTCGTCGAAACCCGGGTGGTCACCCTCGCCGGCGACTCCGACGCCTCGGTCGCCGCACTCAACACGGCCTGGCTCATCTTCATGCTCCCGCATTCGGTGATCACCGTCTCAGTCACCACCGCCTACTTCACCCGGATGAGCGAGCACGCCTCGGTGGGCAAGCTGGCCCTGGTCAGAACGGATGCCTCCTCCGCCATCCGCGGCACCACCCTGATCATCGTGCTCGCCTCCGCCGTCATCGCGGTCTGCGCCTACCCGTTCGCCCGGGTCTTCGTCGCCCCCTACGAACAGGTGCAGAGCATCGGCAACGTCATCGTCGCCTACGTGCTCGGCCTCGTTGCGTTCTGCGTCCTGTTCGTCGTACAACGCACCTTCTACGCGCTCGGCGACACCCGTACGCCGTTCTACTTCACCCTGTTCCAGGTGACGCTGGTCATCATCGGCGTCCTTGCCTGCTCGCTCCTGCCCAGCGCCTGGATCGCCGCGGGCGTCGCGCTCACGGTCACCGTGTCCGGCATTGCGCAGGCCCTGCTGGCGGCAGGGCTGCTCCGTGGGCGCCTCGGCGGCATCGACGGGCGGCGCATCCTGCGCAGCCTCGTGAAGTACTTAGTCGCCGCCGTGCCCGCGATCACGGCCGGCGTTCTCCTCCTGCTCGTGCTTGGTGGCACCCAGGAGGCTGGATTCGCCCTGTCCGGGAAGCTCCGGGCCGTTCTCACCATGATCGTCATCGGCCTCGCCATGTCAGGCGTCTACTTCGGCCTGCTGCTGCTCATGCGCACCGCTGAGCTGCGCGGCTTCATCGACCCGGTGATCGACCGCATCCGTTGTCGTTGACCGGTCCCCAGCCGGCGTGGAATAGCATCCGATTAGGATGTGTTGTATCCGGAAGCGAGGCAATCGAGATCGCTGCCCCCACAATCTGAAGGAGTCTACGCGTGCGTCAGATCATCATCATAGGCTCCGGACCGGCCGGTTTCACGGCCGCGATCTATGCCGCCCGGGCGAACCTGAAGCCGCTTCTGATCGCCAGTTCGGTCGAGGCCGGCGGCGAACTGATGAACACAACCGAGGTGGAGAACTACCCGGGCTTCCCCGACGGCATCCAGGGACCGGAACTGATGTCCAAGATGCAGGAGCAGGCCGAGCGGTTCGGCACCGAGGTCGTCTATGACGACGTCACCGAGCTCGAGCTTTCCGGCGACACCAAAACCATCACGCTGGGCAGCGGCGAGAAGCACGAAGCTCTCTCCGTGATTTTTGCCACGGGTTCCGCCTACCGCAAGCTGGGCCTGGACGACGAAGAGCGCCTGTCCGGCCGCGGCGTGTCCTGGTGCGCCACCTGCGACGGCTTCTTCTTCAAGGAGAAGACGATCGCCGTGATCGGAGGCGGCGACTCCGCGATGGAAGAGGCCACCTTCCTCACCCGCTTCGCCAGCAAGGTCTACGTCGTGCACCGCAAGGACACCCTGCGGGCCTCCAAAATCATGCAGGAGCGTGCGTTCGCCAACCCCAAGATTGAATTCCTCTGGAATTCCCAGGTCGTCGGCATCACCGGCACGGATGCCGTCGACGGCTTGGTCCTGCGCAACACCGTCTCGGGTGATGAAACCTTGCTCCCCCTCGGCGGAATCTTCGTGGCCATCGGCAACGACCCGCGCACGCACCTCGTGCACACCAAGCTCGATTTGACCCCGGAGGGCACCATCGCCGTCGCCGGTCGCAGCTCGAAAACCAGCCAGACCGGTGTTTTCGCCGCCGGGGACGTGATCGACCCGACCTATCGCCAGGCGGTGACCGCAGCGGCATCCGGAACCGTCGCCGCACTCGACGCGGAGCACTACCTGGCCTCGCTTCCCGAGAACCTGCTGGCCAGCGCCGGCGAACCCGCACTCGCGTAACCCCTCACCGAAGTCACATAACCCGCAATCAAGGAGTAACCACATGTCTGCACGCGCCGTCACCGACGTCACCTTCGACCAGGAAGTCATCAACAACGAAAAAACCGTTCTGGTGGACTTCTGGGCGGAATGGTGTGGCCCGTGTCGCGCCGTCAGCCCGATCCTCGACCAGATTGCCAGCGAGAACGCTGACAAGCTCGACATCGTCAAGCTGAACGTCGACGACTTCCCGGCGCTGGCCGCCAAGTACCAGATCACCTCCATCCCGGCGATGAAGGTGTTCCAGAAGGGCGAGGTCGTCAAGACCGTCATCGGCGCCAAGCCGAAGGTCGCCCTTGAGAAAGATTTGGCCGCCTACCTGGCCTAACCGTCCCTGCCTCTACCGAGGCCCTGACCCGTCCGGCTCACGCCGGGCGGGTTTTTCGGGATTCGGGCCGGATGGTACCGACCGCATACGATTGAAACCTCACCAGATCGGAAGTGACGTGACAGCGAAGCGCTCCCCCCAGACCGGCAACAACCTCGACCCGTGGTACCACCACTACGCCGAGCGAGCCGCGGGGTTGCGCGCCTCCGAGGTCAGGGCTCTCTTCGCGGTGGCCTCCCGCCCCGAAGTCGTCTCACTGGCCGGCGGCATGCCCTACGTGGCTGCCCTACCGCCCGACCTGGTTATCAACGCCATGGACCGGGTCATGCGCCAGCAGGGCCCCGTCGCTCTCCAATACGGCTCTGGTCAGGGCGTTCCCGTTCTGAGGGAGCAGATACTCGAGGTGATGGGGCTTGAAGGCATCCGTGCGCACGCCGACGATGTCGTCGTGACAACGGGGTCGCAACATGCCCTCGAATTGGTCAGTAAACTTTTTCTCGACCCGGGCGACGTGGTGCTCTCGGAGGGCCCCAGCTACGTCACGGCCATGGTCATCTTCAAGTCGTATCAGGCCGAGGTAGAACACGTGCCCATGGACGAGCACGGCCTGATCCCTGAAGCGCTCCGCCAGCACATCCAGCGCCTCAAGGCCGCCGGCAAGACCATCAAGTTCCTGTATACGATCCCGAACTTCCACAACCCGGCCGGAGTGACCCTGAGCTGGGCCCGTCGCCTCGAGATCCTCGAGATCGCCCGGGCGAACGACATCCTGGTGTTGGAAGATAACCCCTACGGACTGCTCTACTTCGACCAGCCGGCACCGGATGCGATGCGCTCGCTCGAAGAGGACGGAGTCGTCTACCTAGGCACGTTTTCCAAGACCCTCGCCCCGGGCTTCCGGGTCGGTTGGGCGCTGGCCCCGCACGCCATCCGGGAGAAACTGGTGCTTGCCAACGAGGCCGCGGTGCTCTCCCCCAGCTCGTTCAGCCAGCTGGTGATTTCCGAGTACCTGGCGACGTCCGATTGGAAGGGCCAGATCAACACCTTCCGCGGGGTCTACCACGAGCGAAAGAACGCACTGCTGGACGCCCTGGAAGAGTACCTGCCCGGCCTCACCTGGACCAATCCGAACGGAGGGTTCTACGTCTGGGTCACTCTTCCAGAGGGACTGGACTCCAAGGCCATGCTGCCGCGGGCGGTCAAGGAACTCGTGGCGTACACGCCCGGCACCGCCTTCTTCGCCGACGGCGACGGGCGGCGCAACATGCGCCTCTCGTTCTGCTACCCGACGCCGGATCACATCCGGGTCGGAATCCGTCGCCTCGCATCCGTCCTCCGTGATGAGCTCGACCTGCTCGAGACCTTCGCCGGCACCGGTTCCCTGAACCCGTTGCGCGCAGAAGGCCGCTTCAACTCCCCACCCCCCGACATTTCGTAGTTCGTCTCCGTCGGTATCCACACCAGCCAAAGCAAGGAAAAACCCTGACCATGAGCGATTTTTTGGCACTTGACATCGTTGTTCTCGCGGGCGGGATCTCGCACGAGCGGGACATCTCACTGCGCTCGGGTCGCCGGGTCGCGGATGCACTGACGAGCTTGGGCCATACCGTCACCGTTCTGGACCCGCAGGCCGGCCTGCTCGCCGATCTGACCATCCGGAAACCCGATGTGATCTGGCCGGTCGTGCACGGCGCCACCGGTGAGGACGGTGCACTCCTGGCCCTGCTGGAGACCACCGGGATACCCCACGTGGGCTCGCTAGCTGGACCGGCCCGTCTGGCCTGGTCGAAGCCGATCGCCAAGGAGCTCGTGCGCCGGGCCGGCTACGCCACCCCCGACGCAATCGCTCTGTCCACCGAAACGTTCCGCGATCTCGGTGCCGCCAGCGTCCTCGAGCACCTCCTGACGGCCATGCCCACGCCGCTCGTGGTGAAACCGGCCGAGGGTGGCTCGGCCCAGGGGGTCAACATCATCGACTCCCCCGCCGGACTGCCGCGTGCCATGGTCGACGCCTACACCTACGCCACGGTCGCCCTGGTGGAGGAGAAGGTCGAGGGTACCGAACTCGCGGTCACGGTCATCGACATCGGAGACGGCCCCAGTGCACTGCCCGCCGTGGAGATCGTGCCCATTGACGGCGTCTACAGCTTCGAGGCCCGCTACAACGCGGGAGAGACGCTGTTCTACACACCGGCCCGGATCCACGCGGAGATTGCGGAACTGGTGGCACAAACCGCGGTCGCCATCCATGAACTGCTCGGCCTGCGCCACATCTCCCGCATCGACCTGATCGTGGACTCGGATGGCGTTCCCTGGTTCCTGGAAGCGAACGTGCTTCCGGGTCTGACCGAGACGTCCCTGGTGCCCCAGTGCATCGAGGCTTCCGGTCAGTCTCTCGGCGCCGTTTACGACGCCCTCGCCCGAGCCGCCATCGCTGGCTCGTAGTCCGCGCCGTGGGCCGTGTTTCACGTGAAACATGGTTCTGTCGCCACTCTAGCCCGTCGGTGGACGAGCTCATCGAGACCACGCCGACCAGCCCCCCCCCTCACGCTGGTGAAGGCTATCGAGCACCCACCCCGCTCCCACACCGCCCGCCCTGCCGGCATGGACGCCTTGCCCCCCCGTACCTGCCCGAATGCCCGGACGGCACCGACGTCGTTGGCTGCACCTGGAAGTTAGGTCGCAGACTCTTTCATTACACCGTCGGAGATGGTGACGAGTACACTCGCACCCGACGCTCGGTGTCGCTCCTCTGCGTCGATGAACACTACTTGATCGACGATGCTCTCGCGAGGGACAGCCCCGGCCACACTTGCCACCGTCCGCTCACCGACCGTCATCCGCGGGATCCAACGTTTCACGTGAAACGCTCACGACACATCCACTCGCTGACCGCAGTAGACGCTAAACCACCGAGTGTCCACGTACGAACCGGCCCGAGAACAACCACGGGTGAGCAAGCTCGGACTGACTGGCCCTCTCCCCTACCCCTCCCCTCTGGCAGTGTGACGCCTTCGCGGATTCGACGGATGTGACGCAAGCTAACGGAATGAGACCAGACCGCAGACGAACCGCCGTGCCTCCAGGGAGTCGGCACGCCGCGCGCAAGGCAGGACATTCTCACCGTTCCGCCGCACCGTGTGCCCGGGACTAGGCGCAATCCAGACAGGCAACATCGACCATATCGGCCTAGGTGGCGGATCGAACTCGCGACTGTGACAGATGCCATGCCGTGGGCGGATGCATCCGCTGACGATCCCCGATCTCACGAACACACTCATTTCGGCGGTCGATCCTGTCAAGACCGGAATGGGAACCGGCGCAGGTGCGCGGAGGTGTCTACGCTGCGGAACTGCTCCAGTGTCGAACTTTTAGAGACCAGATCCGAACCCGGCATGTGTTTCACGTGAAACATGACCATGTCGGGACGGGGAAACGATATTCTTCGCCCACGCAGTGCCCTGGAACCCGTTCGCATGGCGACCCGCCCGATCTGGACGTCGTGTCTTCGGGTCTGCCTGTCGGGGTTCTTGCGCTCGACGCGGTTGGATTTCGGCAATGTCGAACAGGGACGAGGGGATGCCGATACTGCCTCACCCAGGTCCTGCTGGGTTTGCGCAGCGCACGGGGGAGGCGACTCCCCGTCGTGTTGCACAAACGGCAGGACCAAACCCACGAGCCGTGGGGAACAAGTCATCAGTTGACGGGGGCCGAGGGTCGCTCCAGTGATTGACCTCACCCGCGCAACACTCATGATTCACCAGGTTGACCCGCGTCATGCTCGGTCACGCGGAAGGACCCCAGGAGCCCGGCACGTGACGAACCCGACCACCGAAGCGGATCGACGAGAACCAGTCCCGCCACGCTTGACCACCGGAACGGGACGGGGGGCGACGGTCGTCGAGCCTGTCGCAACCTGTGTACACTGAATCGCTCCATTCTCTGCAGGCAAGAATCTGACCGCGGATGCCGGCTGCTCACTCGAAATGCGCGCCGTGACTCAAGCCGAGAATCCAGGGTGGGCTGGTCAGTGCGCTTCTTGAGTGCACGATCTCTGAAGCGCAGAATTTAGGCCTCATAAGGTCCGTAACGCGGATTTCTGTTCTGCCACCTGAATGCTTAGGTTGCTTCCTGATGACGTCTAATGTGCAGTTCATGGCTGATTTGATCGCCCCGGAGACTCAGCTGGCGATGACCGGAGGTCGGTTTGACGAATCGCAGGCCCGCACGCGCGGGAGGACCAGCGTATCTGGATGGACGTGCGACCAAGATGTCGGGTCGCGGGTCTCGGGTCTCGGGTCTCGGGTCTCGACAGGCTCCACCACCGGAAAAGGTGAGGGGACAGAAGTCTGGACAGGCTCGAACACCGCGGCCCGGTTCGACGCGCGGGTGAGGGCCGATGCTCATGTTTCACGTGAAACACTAATGGGGTGGGCGGGTGTCGACCCACTCGACCACGGGGTGATCGGACACCGGCCGGTCGACCACCGAGCGGTCGATCAGCGGGGCGCTCGACACTCGGGTGAGGCTAGCTGGCTCCGAAACCGGGTTCACCGAGGACGTCGAGAATGCGATTGAGATCACCGATCGTGGCAAAATCGACCATGATCTGGCCTTTTCTTGCGCCTAAATGGATCTTTACGCGGGTGTCGAGTCGGTCACCGAGGCGTTCCGCGATCTCGTCGAGGTGTCCCTGACGACGTCCGCCCGTTGGCTTGGCGGAATCGACACGTGGCTGCATCGCGGCCGCGGCCTCTGCTGCCCGCACGGAGAGATCCTCGTTGACGATTTTATCGGCCAGCTTGACCATGCCCGCCGGATCCCCGACAGAGAGGATCGCGCGCGCGTGCCCGGCGGACAGAACACCGGCGGCAACGCGCATCTGCACGGCCTCGGGGAGCTTCAGCAAACGGATGGTGTTGGTGATCTGCGGCCGCGACCGACCGATCTTCTGTGCGAGCTCCTCCTGGGTGATGCCGAAATCGGCCAGCAACTGCTGGTAGGCGGACGCCTCCTCGAGCGGGTTCAGCTGTGCGCGATGCAGGTTCTCCAGCAGCGCGTCACGCAACATGTCGGCATCCGCCGTTTCACGGATGATCGCCGGAATGGTGGTCAGTCCGGCCACCTTCGTGGCACGAAGCCGACGCTCCCCCATCACCAGTTCGTATTTGCCGGGCTGCTCCACGATGGAACGAACCACGATGGGCTGCAGCACGCCGACTTCCTGGATGCTGTGTACCAGCTCGGCCAGGTCGGACTCATCGAAGGTGCTCCGCGGCTGGACGTGGTTCGGCACGATGTCGCTGGGATTGAGGTGCGCGAGCCGCGCACCCGGAACCGGGAGAAGTCCCTCGGTCTCGTCCGAGCGCACCGCATTGGCGTAGGGGAAGAACACATCGACTGGACGCGCCTGAGTCGGGTCGTCCTGAATGGGGATGAGTGCACCGATCCCCCGGCCAAGCCCAGTCCTTTTAGCCATTAGAGTGCGACTCCTGTCTTGGGGGCGCCCCGATGGGCGATCTCTGCTGCTGCTTCGAGGTATGAGAGTGATCCGGCAGAGTTGAGGTCGTAACTGATAACGCTCTGACCGTAGCTCGGCGCCTCAGAGACACGCACGGAACGCGGTATAAGGGTGTTCAGAACCTGCTTGGGGAAGTGTTCACGCACATCCTGGGCCACGTGGTTCGCCAGGTTGGTGCGGCTGTCGTACATCGTGAGCAGAATCGTGGACACCTCGAGGTCCGGGTTCAAGTGCTTCTCGATCAATTCGATATTCTTAAGCAGTTGACTGAGACCTTCGAGCGCGTAGTACTCACACTGAATCGGGATCAGCACCTCGCGGGCCGCGACAAACGCGTTGATCGTCAAGAGTCCCAGAGATGGGGGGCAGTCGATGAAAACGTAATCGTAGGGGTCATCCATCGTTTTCAGGTGCGATTCGAGGGCGCGGTTGAGACGCTGCTCACGGGCGACCAGGGAGACGAGCTCTATTTCTGCACCCGCGAGGTGGATGGTGGCCGGCACACAGAACAGCGAGCCGAACTCCGGGCTGTTCTGAACGACCGCAGCCATTTCCTCGTCGTTGACGATGACGTCGTAGACGCTGGGTGTTTCCGCGCGATGTTCGACGCCCAAGGCTGTAGACGCGTTGCCCTGGGGGTCCAAGTCGATCACCAGAACGCGCGCGCCCTGACGGGCCAGAGCGGCCGACAAGTTGACCGCGGTCGTGGTCTTGCCGACGCCACCCTTCTGGTTCGAGATGGTGATGACGCGCGTCTTCTCCGGCCTCGGCAGCGTCTCGGAGGCAATCCGCTGTCGGCGCCGCGTCAGATCAGAAATCTCACGCGCAAGCGGGGTCGTATCGTCAAACACCGCGGCCGCCTTGCTTGATTGCTGGTCTTCACCAGGTTGTTTCACGTGAAACCTTCGCGTTCGACGATTGATGAGCCACCCCCACAGGGACTCCGGTTGTACCTCAGCACTGATAAGAGCAGACACCAGGGACTAATCCACTGTAGCCCTTATGACTCGAGTCACATCCTGCAGCACGCCCTCGCCGAGGGTGATCACCTCGACATTGCTGAGCCGGAACTTACGGATGGCCTTCGCCGCGGCTTCGACCTCCGCCGCGGCGCCCGTGCCCTTCATCAGCACCAACTCACCGCCGGGATTCAGAAGGGGGGCCGTGAGAGGGATCAGGGTGCGGAAGGCACTGACCGCACGGGCGGTCACCTGGTCAAGCCGCCCGGGCAGCCGAACGTCTTCCGCCCGAGCCCGGAGTACGGTCGCATTGGTCAGGCCGAGCGCGGCCACTTGGCCGGTCAACCACGCGACCCGGCGCTCCATGGGCTCGATGAGTACGAACGTCACGTCCGGCCGGGCGATCGCCAGCACCAAGCCGGGTAACCCGGCCCCGGAACCGACATCGCCGACGAGTCCGGGTCGGAGCAGCGGCGCCACGATCGCACAGTTGAGGATATGTCGACTCCATAGCCGTGGTACTTCCACCGGGCCGATCAGGCCCAGTTCCTCGCCCTGCGCAGCCAGACTGGCCACGAAGGCGCGGGCACCCTCGATCTGGCCACCGAAGAGATCCGCGGCAACGGCTGGCTCCGCCTCGAGAGTGTGAGTCACAATATTTCGATGTACTACGCGGCGGAGATGACCGTGTGACGGTCCCGGCCCTCGCCTTTGGACTCAGAGACGAAACCCGCCTCCGACACCAGGTCATGCACGAGCTTGCGCTCGTAGGAGGACATCGGCGGCATTGATGCCTCGGCGGCACCCGCCTGGATGCGTTCCACGGCGCGGGACACCAGCGAGGCTAACTCGGCCTGCCGGGCGTCGCGCGAGCCGCCGATATCCAGGATCAACCGCGAGAAAGCTCCGGTCTTGTTCTGCACGGCCAGTCGCGTCAATTCCTGCAAGGCATTGACGGTTTCCGGCTTAGAGAGCAAACGCAGGTTCGCGACATCCGAGGAATTGACGGACAGGTATGCCCGCCCATTACGCGCGTCAATGTCGATGTCCCCGTCGAGGTCGCAGATATCGAGGAATTCCTCGATGTAGTCCGCGGCGATGTCCCCCTCCTGCTCGAGCTGGCCGAGCGTGGGGGAATCGTCCGCCGGTCCAGGTGCGGCGATCACGTCAGTGTTCTCAGTCACGTTGGGTCTCTTCTTATTTTTTAGGGCCGGATTGCTTTTTGGCACGATTCTTTGCGACCGGCTGCTGACGCTGAGGCTTCTTGGGTTCTTCGACCACAATCACGTCACCATCCGTGGCGATGAGTTTACCCTTTCGGGCCAGTCGCTCTTCGCGCGCCTTGGCGGCCTCGCTGCCGGGCGTGGGCATATTCCGGATGACCAGGAACTGCTGGATCATGGTCCAGATGTTCGAGGTGAGCCAGTAGAACATGACGCCGAGGGGGAAGGCAACACCGGAGAAGGCAAAGACGAGGGGAAGCAGGTAGAGCATGATGCGCTGCTGCTTGAACATGGGGCTCGCCTTGGTTTCCGGCGACATGTTCTTGGAGACGATCTGTAGCTGGGTGATGAACTGTGAGGCAGTCATCAGAACCACCATGATGGCCGCGATCCACATAACGACGGCATTGAAGTCCTGACCAGCGACCATTTTCGTCCACTGAGACGCGAACGAGTCATGCAGCGGCGCGTCGCCGAATAGGGTGGCGTTTCCGAAGCTCTTCGCGAGATCGTCGTTGAGTGGGCCGACTCCAGCCTGACTGCGTTGCGCGTCATTCAATACGGAGAACAGGGCGAAGAAGATCGGCATCTGCAGCAACAGAGGCAGGCAGGAGCTCAGCGGGTTGGTGCCTGTGCGCTTGTAGAGCTCCATGGTCTCGCGGGACATGGCCTCGCGCGAAAACTGGTCTTTCTTGCCCTTGTACTTGTCCTGAATCTTCTTGAGTTGCGGCGCGACCTCCAGCATCTTGCGCTGGCTCTTGATCTGCCGCACGAAGATGGGAATCAGGGCGGCCCTGACGACAATCACGAGTCCGACGATCGAGAGCACCCATGTGAGGCCGTCGTCGTAGTTCATCCCCATGACGGAGAAGAGGGAGTGGAATGCGACGAGTAGAGCCTCGACGACCCATTTCAGCGGCCAGAGAATCGTACCTAGGAGGTCCATCTTTGCGTCAGCCCTTTCCGTGGCTCGCTGCGATAACAAAACCAAACGACGTCACGATGACGCGACGCTTCCGCCTGAGGGGAACGTCATCGATCCCGCCTTCGGCCCACGGATGGCATCGGCCCAGCCGCAGCGCGGCTCGGGCTGATCCCACGACGAGTCCGTATTCCTGAACGGTGCCGAGTGCATACGCCGAACAGGAGGGGTAGTACCGGCAAACATCGCCGTAGAGCGGGGAAATCACGGCTCTGTACGCACGCAGTACGAGAACCCCCGCATTGCGTGGGAGGAGTATGAGCGTAGTCAAGAACCTGTTCATCAGTCAGCGATCCGATCGGATCGCTGCCGGGGCCTTACCGGCAACGGATGTAACCGAAATGCGCTGAAACTTCTCCAGCGCCACGGACAGTTCCGCATGCAGGGTCGACCACGACGCATCCGCTGCTGACGGCAGAGCGCGGATGACGACATCCGTGCCGGGCCGCGCAGAGATCAGCACAGCGTAGCTCGCCGCCTTCAAACGACGTCGGACTCGATTGCGCCGCACGGCGTCACCCACGTTTTTCGCCACAATGAAACCGAACCGTGCCGGAGCCTCCTCCGGATTCCGGCGCAGATACGTCACCAGGTGCGGGCCGACGATGCGCGCACCCCGGCGCACGACCGACTTGTAGTCGTCACCGGCGGTGATGCGATTGGCCCCCGCGAGCACGAGAGTACTTAAGCGGAGAGTTCGATGCGACCCTTGCGACGGCGAGCACCCAGAATCGCGCGGCCGGCACGGGTCTTCATGCGAAGGCGGAAGCCGTGCACCTTGGCGCGACGGCGATTGTTCGGCTGGAACGTTCTTTTGCTCATTGTTTTGTCTCCACGTGTTAAATCTCCGCAGGCCAAACTGAGCGGCCGGGAAAGAGTGAGGTAGCCCTCGGGCTGGGGTCAACTGATTAAAACTACGGCTTTGGCCGGTGATGGTCAAACTCGACCTCCCGAAATCATCGGTTGTACACACAATCGCACCCATTTCGAGCATCGACACGCGCACGAAATGCGAACGAATTTGGCCGGACTGGCGGTGATTGACTACCGTGAGGACAAGTTATCCACAGGTTTTCAACAAACCCTGTGAATTGGGGCTTATTTGCCCACAGGCGGTGGATAACCTTGTGGATGCTTTGGCTGGATTATGCGTTCAGAGACGAGCCCAATCCTCGATCTCCGTCGTTGTAGAAGGCAACAATGAGAGAAAAGCGGAGAAACCATGGCCACCGAAGAACAGCCCATCACGGAGACCTGGCGGTCTGTCCTGACCAGCCTGGAATCCGACGACAGCATCACGCCCATGCTGTACGGCTTTCTCAACCTGGTCGAACCCAAGGGTATCGCCGCCGGCACGTTCTACCTCGAGGTCCCCAACGAGTTCACGGCCAGCATGCTCAATCAGCGCATGCGAGTGCCGCTCCTGACGGCGATGGGCCACCTGGATGAGGCGTCCGCGGTGTCCACCTTCTATGTGGTCGTCAATCCCGAGCTGGAGAAGGAATCCATCCGTCCGGTGCACGAATCGAGTTCTCCCCCCGATGTGGAAACCCCAGCCGCACCGCAATCGGTGTTCGAGAGCAGCTCGCCCGAGCGGCCCCATGACACCCGGTTGAATTCGAAGTACAGCTTCGACAATTTCGTGATCGGCCAGTCCAATCGCTTCGCACACGCCGCGGCGGTCGCGGTAGCGGAGGCGCCGGCGAAGGCCTACAACCCTCTCTTCGTCTATGGGTCGTCCGGCCTCGGCAAAACCCACCTCCTGCACGCCATCGGCCACTACGCGATGAGCCTGTACCCCGGCATCCGTGTGCGTTATGTCAGCTCAGAGGAATTCACCAACGACTTCATCAACTCGATCGCCAACAACCGTGGTTCCGCATTCCAGTCGCGTTACCGCAACATCGACATCCTGATGATCGACGACATCCAATTTCTGCAGGGCAAGGCGGAAACGCAAGAAGCCTTCTTCCACACCTTCAACACCCTGCACGATCACAACAAGCAGGTGGTCATCACGAGCGACCTCCCGCCCAAGCACCTCACCGGTTTTGAGGACCGAATGCGGTCACGCTTCGAGTGGGGCCTGATCACGGATGTCCAGGCACCCGATCTGGAAACGCGAATTGCGATCCTACGCAAGAAGGCGCAGAGCGAGAAACTCCAGGTCCCGCACGATATTCTTGAGTTTATGGCCTCGAAGGTCTCCTCGAACATCCGTGAACTCGAGGGAACCCTAATCCGGGTGACGGCCTTCGCGAGCCTCAACCGCACCCCGGTCGACATGGACCTGGTCCAGACGGTGTTGAAGGACCTGATCACCCTCGATGAGGACAACGTGATCGCGCCGGTCGATATCATCACCAACACCGCCGACTACTTCAAGCTCTCCGTGGATGACCTCTACGGGTCATCCCGGTCGCAGGCGATCGCCACGGCGCGCCAGATCGCGATGTACCTGTGCCGTGAGCTGACCAACCTCTCCTTGCCCAAGATCGGCCAATTGTTCGGCAACCGCGACCACACCACGGTGATGTACGCGAATAAAAAGATCAGCGAGCTGATGAAGGAACGCCGGTCGATCTACAACCAGGTGACCGAGCTCACGAACCGCATCAAGCAGAACCACCGTTACAAATAGCGGTATTCCTTCAGTTTTCACACCTGTGGATAACCCTGTGGAAATTGTTTACACAACTGGGCACAACCTGTAGAAACTCAGCACCTGGTTGTGCAAACTCCCCTCCTTTCCAAACCGGCACGACACCGAGGTGTGCTGGGCACTCACAGGCTGCCAACAAGTTACAAGTTTGTAGTTCCCAGTCGCGTGGCGGCATCCCACAAGTTATCCACAGTTTCCACACCGGTTAAGAAGATTAACAATTAACTTCTCTTTCTCTCCATTCGACAACCTTGAGTGCTCGACGGTTGCAAAAATTTGCTCCGTGAAACACGGCTACCATTGAGGCCGTATCCAGGTCTCTAACCGAACAGGAGTGACTTCGTGAGATTTCAGGCCAACCGGGACGTCTTCAGTGAAGCCGTCTCTTTCGCTGTCAAGCTCCTTCCCCAGCGGACGACGCTGCCGATTTTGAGCGGTGTGCTGATTGAGGCGACGGCAACCGGGCTGATCCTCTCCTCGTTCGACTACGAGGTTTCCGCGCAAACCGAGATCGCCGCCGACGTCGAAGAAGTCGGCAAAGTTCTCGTCTCGGGACGACTCCTCGCCGACATCGCCAGTCGGATGCCCAACGCACCGGTGCGGTTCTCGACCAACGAATCCCGGATCACGGTCAGTTGTGGCAGTGCGAGTTTCACGTTGCTCTCCATGCCGGTTGAGGAATACCCGAGCATCCCGCAGGTCAGCGCGCAGTCCGGTCTCGTGCCCGCCGAAGAGTTCTCGGCCGCTGTCGCCCAGGTGGCCGTCGCTGCCTCCCGTGACGATGTCACCCCCGTGATCACCGGCGTACAGCTGCAAGTCACGGAAAACAGCCTCAGCCTCGTGGCCACGGACCGGTACCGTGTTGCCGTGCGTGAGATCGACTGGGATAAAGGCAGCACCACGACCACCGACACCATCACGGCCCTGGTTCCGGCCCGCACTCTGCAGGAAGTCGGCAAGACGTTCGGTCACAGCGGCACGATTTCTATCGCGATCACTCACACCGACGACCGCGAGCTCATCGCCTTCACCGCCGATAAGAAAACCGTCACCTCCCTTCTGATCAAGGGAAACTATCCACCCGTGCGGCGCCTGTTCCCCGATAACGTGGACAACTACGCGGTCATGAACACGGCGGACCTGATCGAGGCGACCCGTCGAGTGCAGCTCGTCCTCGAGCGCGAAGCAGCCCTGAGGTTCACCTTCACCGCCGACGGTCTCACCCTCGAGGCGGTCGGATCGGAGCAGGCCCAGGCATCGGAGACGATCGACGCGATCCTGTCCGGTACAGACACGATCGTTTCGTTGAAACCTCAGTTTTTGCTCGACGGCCTGGGCGCGGTGCACTCGGAATTTGTGCGAATCTCTTTCACGAAGACCGAGAATCCCAACAAGCCGGGCCCGGTTCTGATCACCAGCCAGACCTCTCGGGATCAGCCGGGCGCCGACAGCTACAAGTACCTGCTCCAGCCCAACCTGCTGTTGCGCTAGACCAATCTCGGAAGGAACAGCCATGCACATCGGCATCATCGGCCTGGGGAAAATGGGCGCGAACATGCGCGACCGTCTGCGGGCCAATGGCGTCGAGGTCACTGGTTTCGACCGGAACCCCGAGATTTCGGACGTTGCCGGCACCGCTGAGCTGATTGCCGCGCTGCCGGCTCCGCGGCTTGTTTGGGTAATGGTCCCGGCCGGTGCCGCGACGGATGCCGTGATCGCCGAATTGGCCAATGAGCTTAGCGCCGGCGACCTTGTCATCGACGGTGGAAACTCGCGCTTCACCGATGACTTCGCCCATGCCGCCCTTCTGGCGGCATCGGGCGTGCATTACGTCGACGCCGGGGTTTCCGGGGGCGTGTGGGGGCTGACCAATGGATTCGGGGTGATGGTCGGTGGCGCCGCCGAGCAGGTCGAGCGCGCCATGCCCGTCTTCGACGCTCTGCGTCCCGAGGGCCCACGCGACGAGAGTTTCGTGCATGCCGGAGCGGTCGGCGCCGGGCATTACGCGAAGATGGTGCACAACGGAATCGAATATGCCCTCATGCAGTCATACGCCGAGGGCTATGAACTGCTGGAGAAGCGCAGTGACCTGATCACCGACGTTCCCGGCGTGTTCAAGGCCTGGCAGCGCGGCACCGTGGTGCGGTCCTGGCTGCTTGAACTTCTCGTGCGAGCCCTGGACGACGACCCGGAACTTCAGAACATCGAGGGTTTCGTCGAGGATTCCGGTGAGGGCCGCTGGGCCATCGAAGAGGCCATCAATAACGCGGTACCCGTACCGACGATCAGCGCGGCCGTCTTCGCGCGGTTCGTGTCCCGGCAGGACGACTCCCCCGCGATGAAGGCGGTCGCGGCCCTGCGCAATCAGTTCGGCGGCCACGCCGTCAAAACAACCGACTGACCCGAGTGCGGGTCCAACACCTTTCGCTGACCGACTTTCGCAACTATGCGCAGGTCGAGGTGCCGTTCGCGCCGGGACCCAATCTGATCGTGGGCCGGAATGGGCAGGGAAAGACCAATCTCGTCGAGGCCCTGGGATTCCTCAGTACCCTCAGTTCGCACCGGGTCTCCAACACGTCCGCCATGATCAGGGCCGGTCGCGACGCCGGCATCATCCGGGCCAAGCTCGAGTTCAACGGCCGCGAGATCCTGACCGAGGTGCAGATCAACCGCTCGGGCTTGAACCGGGCCCAAGTCAACCGGTCGGTGATCAAGACTCGAGAACTCCCACGTTTTTTCTCCAGCGTGCTCTTCGCCCCTGAAGACCTGGCACTGGTTCGGGGTGACCCGTCCGGGCGCCGGCGATTCCTCGACCAATTGCTCGTGCTGCGCACCCCCCGGCTTAGCGGGGTTCTGGCCGACTACGACCGGGTGCTGCGCCAGCGGAATACGCTGCTGAAGTCGGCGCGGGCCTCGGGGGTGCGCACCACCCAGCTTGGAACACTCGAGATCTGGGACGATCGCCTCGTTGCTCTCGGCTCCGAGATCATCGACGAGCGGGCCGAACTCGTTCGCCTGCTCGGGCCATCCCTGGGTGCTGCGTACCGGGCGGTCGCGGGGGAAGACCATGGGCCGATGCTGGTTCCATCGCTCAGCATCCTGGGTGCAGACGAGGATGCAGCGATGGAGGCGATGGCCTCGACGGGCTCGGTTCCCACCGGTTCGGTTTCGTCAGCCTCGGTTTCGACAGGATCGACCACCGGGGACTCGTTTCGCACGGCACTGGCCGCCCTTCGTCGCAAGGAGCTCGACCGGGGTATGACCCTGGTCGGACCGCATCGGGACGACCTGGTCTTCGCGCTCAATGCACTGCCCGCCAAGGGCTATGCCAGCCATGGTGAGTCGTGGTCGTTCGCCCTCGCCCTGAAACTCGCCTCGGCGGAGCTGCTGCGCCGGGACTCGACGACGGGCGACCCGGTCCTGATCCTCGACGACGTCTTCGCCGAACTGGATCTGAGCCGCCGGAGACGTCTGGCCGCCGCCGTCACCGGTTTCGAACAGGTCCTGATCACCGCGGCGGTGCTCGAAGACGTGCCGGAAGAACTCACCGAGCACACCATCCACATCCATGCCGGGGCGGTCGTCGATGGCTGAGCCGAGCGAGGCCTCCCGGGTCTACCTGCGCTTCAAGGATGTATTCGGTGACCCAAACGCCAAGCGCAGCCGCGCCCGACGGCGTCCTGGAGCCGAAATCGGCTCGAGCGTTCCGTTCGGTGCGGGCCGGGATCCTCGAGGACTGAGCGATACGATCAACTCGCTCACGCTGCAGCTGGGTTGGAATTCACCACTGGCCCAATCGGAGCTGCTTGCTTCCTGGACCCTGCTGGCCGGCGAGGAGACGTCGAAACACTCGACCCCGGTCGGAATCGACGAGGGCGTTTTGACGGTGCAGTGCGAGTCGACGGCCTGGGCGACGCAGCTGCGCATGATGCGGGTGGAGATAATGACGCATATCGCCGTGAAGTATCCGGACGCAGGCATCGAGTCGATCCGTTTTCAAGGACCTAACGCCCCCTCTTGGAAAAAGGGTCCCAGATCAATTCCAGGGCGCGGTCCACGCGATACCTATGGGTAACTGGACAAAACAGGTCAACACGGTGCATTAAACGCCGCAGATGCCCGATTTGGCCCGCAGTGCTTGGCGTCTTTGGTAGGCTAAAGGGTCGCCCGCGCGACGGTCAGGAGCCCCATTACAGATGTCAGTTGACCCACAGATCGAGCCGGAGCACGGATACGGCGCAGACGATATCCAAGTTCTCGAGGGACTTGAAGCCGTTCGCAAACGACCCGGAATGTATATCGGGTCCACCGGACCTCGCGGTCTGCATCACCTCGTCTACGAGATCGTGGACAACTCAGTCGACGAGGCCCTCGCCGGTTATTGCGACACCATCGACATTAAGATCCTGTCGGATGGCGCGGTTCGCGTCGCCGACAACGGCCGAGGAATTCCGGTCGACATTCACAAGGCGGAGGGCCGCTCGACCGTCGAGGTCGTGCTCACCGTGCTGCACGCCGGAGGCAAGTTCGGCGGCGGAGGGTACGCGGTGTCCGGCGGTCTGCACGGCGTGGGCAGCTCGGTTGTCAACGCGCTGTCCAGCCGCCTCGAGGTGGAGGTACGCCGTCAGGGTCACGTCTGGCGCCAGAGCTTCCACGACGGCGTGCCCAACGCTCCCCTCACCATGGACGAGCCGTCGGATGCAACCGGCACCACCATCACGTTCTGGCCAAGTTCGGAGACCTTTGAGACCACGGACTTCGACTTCGAGACTCTGCGAGCCCGCTTCCAGCAGATGGGCTTCCTGAATAAGGGACTCAGCCTCACGCTCACCGACGAGCGCCCGCAGAACCTCGACGACGAGGGCACGCCGGTCACCAGGACCTTCCTCTACGAGAACGGCCTTGTCGACTACGTCGAATATCTCAACCGGGCCAAGAAAGCCGACCTGGTCAACGACGAGATCATCTCGTTCGAGTGGGAAGATCACGAACGCAAGATGGCGCTTGAAGTGGCCATGCAGTGGACCACCGCCTACACCGAGAGCGTGCACACCTACGCGAACACGATCAACACCCACGAGGGAGGCACCCACGAGGAGGGCTTCCGCGCCGCGCTCACCACCCTCGTCAACAAATACGCCCGGGAAAAGGGCATCCTGAAGGAAAAAGACGACAACCTCACCGGTGACGACGTGCGCGAGGGCCTGACCGCCGTGGTCTCGATCAAGCTCGCCGAACCGCAGTTCGAGGGACAGACGAAGACCAAGCTGGGCAACACCGAGGCGAAGTCCTTCGTGCAGAAGGTCGCCAACGACCAGCTATCCGACTGGTTCAACCGCAACCCCAACCCGGCGCGGGAAATCATCCGCAAGGCGCTTCAAGCTTCGAACGCACGGATGGCCGCCCGCAAAGCGCGAGAGACCGCCCGGCGCAAGGGACTCCTCGAGGGTGGCGGCATGCCCGGCAAGCTTAAGGACTGCCAGAGCAAGGACCCATCGCTTTCCGAGATCTTCATCGTGGAGGGTGACTCGGCCGGCGGATCCGCCGTGCAGGGCCGCAACCCCGAGTTCCAGGCGATTCTGCCCCTGCGGGGCAAGATCCTGAACGTGGAGAAGGCCCGGCTCGACCGTGCCCTCGGCAACGCCGAGGTTCAGGCCATGATCACGGCCTTCGGCGCCGGCATGGGCGAAGAGTTCAACCCCGACAAGGTGCGGTACCACAAGATCGTTTTGATGGCCGACGCCGATGTCGACGGCCAGCACATCACGACCCTGCTGCTCACATTGCTCTTCCGGTATATGCGGCCACTTATCGATCTCGGATATGTCTACCTGGCCCAGCCGCCGTTGTACCGCCTCAAATGGGCGAACTCGGCACACGAGTACGTCTACTCCGACCGAGAGCGCGACGCGCTCCTCGAAGACGGAGCCGCGGCCGGCAAGCGCATTCCGAAGGACAACGGGATCCAGCGCTACAAGGGTCTGGGCGAGATGGACTACAAGGAGCTGTGGGAAACCACGATGGCACCCGAGTCCCGCACTCTGCTGCAGGTCACCCTCGACGATGCTGCCGCCGCCGACGAAATCTTCTCCACTTTGATGGGCGAAGACGTCGAGTCCCGCCGTAACTTCATCCAGAAGAACGCGAAGGACGTGCGTTTCCTTGACATCTGACCACTCCAACACCGGCGGCACCTCGGGCGAGGGCCCCGACGGGACCGACATGGACGCCGCGTCCGTGGCAGCAGACACCGCGGCCAAGGCTGCGCACCTCGTGCAGCACGGCAAGATCGATCAGGTCGACCTGCAGCTGGAAATGCAACGCTCCTACCTCGACTACGCGATGAGCGTCATCGTCGGGCGCGCGCTGCCCGACGTGCGCGACGGCATGAAGCCCGTGCACCGTCGCGTCATCTACGCCATGTTCGACGGCGGCTACCGTCCGGACAAGGCGTTCTCCAAGTGTGCTCGCGTGGTGGGCGACGTGATGGGGCAGTTTCACCCCCACGGTGACTCCTCGATCTACGACGCGCTCGTGCGCCTCGTGCAGCCTTGGAGCCTTCGTTATCCGCTGGCCCTCGGGCAAGGCAACTTCGGCTCCCCCGGCAACGACGGCGCCGCAGCCCCACGGTACACCGAAACAAAGATGGCCCCGCTCGCTCTCGAGATGGTGCGCGACATCGACGAGGACACCGTCGATTTCCAGGACAACTACGACGGCCGCACACTCGAGCCCACCGTATTGCCCTCCCGCTTCCCTAACCTGCTGGTCAACGGCTCGGTCGGCATCGCCGTGGGTATGGCCACAAACATCCCGCCGCACAACCTGCGCGAGGTGGCGGCCGGCGCCCTGTGGTACCTGCAGAACCCCGACGCGACCCGCGATGAACTGCTCGAAGCGCTGATCCAGCGCATCAAGGGCCCCGACTTCCCCACCGGCGCTCAGATCCTCGGCATCAAGGGCATCCAGGATGCCTATCGCACCGGCCGTGGTTCCATCACCATGCGTGCCGTGGTGAGCATCGAGGAGCTCCAGGGTCGCACCTGCCTGGTGATCACCGAGCTGCCCTACCAGGTCAACCCGGACAACCTCGCGATCAAGATCGCCGACCTGGTCAAGGACGGCAAGATCGGCGGCATCGCCGACATCCGTGACGAAACCAGTGGCCGCACGGGCCAGCGCCTTGTGATCGTTCTCAAGCGCGACGCGGTGGCGAAGGTCGTGCTGAACAACCTCTACAAGCACACCCAGCTGCAGGAGAACTTCGGCGCGAACATGTTGGCCATCGTCGACGGGGTGCCGCGCACCCTGTCCCTCGACGGCTTCATTAACGCGTGGGTCGCCCATCAGGTCGAGGTCATCGTGCGGCGCACCCAGTTCCGCCTGAAGAAAGCCGAAGCGGATGCGCACATCCTGCGCGGCTATCTCAAGGCCCTCGACGCCCTCGACGAGGTGATCGCCCTCATCCGTCGCTCCCCCACCGTCGACGACGCTCGTACCGGCCTGATGGAACTGCTGGACGTGGACAAGCTCCAGGCCGATGCGATCCTGACCATGCAGCTGCGACGTCTAGCTGCTCTGGAACGTCAGAAGATCATCGATCAGGCTGCCGAGTTGGAACTGCAGATCGTGGAGTTCCAGTCAATCTTGGCCAGCCCGGAGCGTCAGCGCACCATCATCAGCGATGAGCTCACCGAGATCACCGACAAGTTCGGCGACGACCGGCGCACGGAGATCATGTTCGGCTTCGACGGTGACATGTCGATCGAGGACCTCATCCCCGAAGAGGAGATGGTGGTCACGGTTACCCGCGGCGGCTACATCAAGCGCACGCGCAGTGACAATTACCGCAATCAGCACCGCGGCGGCAGGGGTGTCAAGGGAGCCCAGCTGCGGGCGGACGACGTGGTCGAGCACTTCTTCGTCACGACCACGCACCACTGGCTGCTGTTCTTCACGAACACCGGACGCGTCTACCGGGCCAAGGCCTACGAAGCGCAGGAATCTGGCCGGGACGCGAAGGGCCAGCACGTCGCCAACCTACTGGCGCTGCAGCCGGGTGAGGAGATCGCGCAGATCCTGGACATTCGCGACTACGGCGTGGCCCAGTACCTGACGCTGGCGACCCGCGACGGCCTGATTAAGAAGACCGAGCTGCGCGAATACGACACGAACCGCACGGGCGGCATCATCGCGATCAAGCTGCGCGAGGGCGACGAACTTGTCTCGGCCCTGCTGGTCGAAAACGACTCCGATCTGCTGCTCGTCTCCAAAAAAGGAATGTCGATCCGGTTCACGGCGTCGGATGAGGCGTTGCGCCCGATGGGACGCAGCACCTCCGGCGTCATCGGAATGCACTTCCGCGGCGAGGACAGCCTGCTGGACGCATCCGTGGTCTCGGGCGACGGCTATGTGTTCGTCGTGACCGAGGGCGGTTACGCCAAGCGCACCGCAGCCGACCAGTACCGCCTCCAGAACCGAGGCGGACTGGGCATCAAGGTGGCCAAGCTCAACGACGACCGTGGCGACCTGGTGGGTTCGTTGATCGTCGACGAGGAAGACGAGGTGCTCGTGGTACTTGCCAGCGGCAAGGTGGTACGCTCTGACGTCTCCGAAGTCCCGGCCAAGGGACGGGACACAATGGGCGTTGTTTTCGCTAAGTTTGCGGATGAAGACAGAATCATCGCCATTGCGAAAAACACCGAGCGCAATCTGGTGGCCGAGATTCTTGCGGCCGAACCGGAAAACGCCTTGGGAGAGGAAGAACCTGTAAATGAGTAGTGTCGCCGAAAAGCTCGCCAAGAAATCCAGCCGCAAGCCGGCCGCGACC
Organism: Cryobacterium sandaracinum; assembly: GCF_004403415.1. Classification (NCBI taxonomy): domain Bacteria; kingdom Bacillati; phylum Actinomycetota; class Actinomycetes; order Micrococcales; family Microbacteriaceae; genus Cryobacterium; species Cryobacterium sandaracinum. Next base: position 74,043 of record NZ_SOGO01000042.1, on the reverse strand, counting down.
AAGCAGGTGCGGCTCAAGCTCGTCTACGTGGATTTCTGGTCGGCTGTCAAACTGTCTTTCCTGATCGCTCTGTGCCTGGGCATCGTCACGATCGTGGCCACGTTCCTGATCTTTACGATCCTGAACGGAACGGGCATCTTCGGCAAGGTCGATGACCTCTACACCGATATCGCCGGCGCCTCGTCCGATCTGGCCAGCATCCTGTCCATCGGGAACGTGATGGGCTTCGCCTTCGTCGTGGCCATCTTGAACACGGTCGTCATCACTGCGCTGGGAGCCGTATACGCGGTTCTGTACAACCTGAGTGTGAAGATCACCGGCGGCTTGCTCGTCGGATTCACCAACAACTAGTCGTCGGATGTCGCCGGTTGGGTCGCTTTGCGGCTCGATTGGGACAATCCCGCCGAATCGGGTAGTCTCAAACCTGCCCATTAGGGGGATATAGCTCAGTTGGTTAGAGCGCTTCGCTGATAACGAAGAGGTCCCAGGTTCAAATCCCGGTATCCCCACGCAAGAAAAGTTTTGACACCGCGGCATGCAATCCCCGTGATCATGCGGGGCCATAGCTCAATTGGTAGAGCGCCTGCTTTGCAAGCAGGAGGTCCGGGGTTCGATTCCCCGTGGCTCCACAAGGAAGAATGCTCGGCCCCTTTTTTTTTGGGGCCGGGCGTTCTCCATTTATCGGCCCTTAGTCACTTTCGCACAGCTTCACCCTGCGATTTGGTACGGTGAGGCGCATGTCAGCCAGCAACCGCCCTGCACCAGCCGCCGCAATGCCGCCCTCCCGGCCCACGGCGGACTGGCTCGCGATCACGGCCCTCCGGATGGGCATTGTGGCCTTCGCCGGCGGCTGGCTCCCGGTTCTCGGCCTGTTGCTCGCGATCGTAGGGATTGTGCTCGGCATTATCGCGCTGCGGCGCTCGAATCGCCGGGAGCTGGCGCAGATCGGGCTGATCCTCTCGATCGTCGCTGCGCTGTTCAATGTGGTCATCGACGTGATTGTCGTCATGTCGATTCTGACGCAGCTCGAAGAACTCGAGGGTGCCTCGACGACTCTTCTCGGCTGAGCCGGCAGCCCGAAAGAAAAGGGGAGGGCCCACATCCCATGGATGCGGGCCCTCCCCTGGTGTTGCGGTGCTGCGGTCTAGTCTTCGACTGACGTGGCGGCGGCGGGATCATCTTCAGCGACCCACAGCTCGTCGTCGGCGCGGAAGGTCTGCCAGACGGCGTAGGCGACGCCTGCGGCGGCGGCCAGGGCAACGCCGAGTGCGATGTAGGTGCCGGCGCCAGGACCCTTGTTCTCTAGCACTACAGGCTTCTGGAACCGCACGCGGTTCAGTGCCGCACGAACGCGGGCGTCGCGGGCAACGTCCCCGACGCTCATCACCGAGCCGATGGCCGTGCCGATTCCGCTGCCGATTCCGGGCAACACCCGGTCGATGACCTGGTGGCGAACACCTTCGGCGAGATCCTGAGTGGCCTGCACTCCAGGGCGCAAAAGGTGCTCATAGCTTTCACGCACGCGCGGAGCTACTTCTTCACGGGTGAGGATGCCGGCCTGGCGGCTGGCCTCCCTTGCAATGGCGTTGGCACGCTCGAGCACTTCCTGCTGGTTGTTCCATAATTCGTCTGCGCTCTTACGCAGCCGAGTAAGTTCCTTGCGGCGCTTGCGTGACAGGCTCATCTGGACCCTCCATCGATGTCATGTGGCGAACACTGTCCATCTTGCCACGCAATCGTCTGGGAGGGCTCTGGGTGGAGCCGGTGTTGATCGGAATCCACTAATCCGGCTGTGCAAGAATTGAGTCCATGTCTAAGCACACCGCCGTCGCAACGCTCAATACCACCCTCGGACCGATCAAGGTCAACCTCTTCGGCAATCACGCGCCGAAGACCGTCAAGAACTTCGTCGGTCTCGCAACCGGCGAGATCGAGTGGAAGCACCCCGCCACCGGTCAAACCTCCAACGCACCTCTCTACGACGGTACGGTCTTCCACCGCATCATCAAGGACTTCATGATTCAGGCCGGCGACCCGCTCGGCCAGGGCACCGGCGGACCGGGCTACCAGTTCGACGATGAAATCAACTCGGACCTCGACTTCACACAGCCGTACGTGCTCGCAATGGCGAACGCCGGTATCCAGGGCGGACGCGGAACCAACGGTTCACAGTTCTTCATCACCGTCGTGCCGACGACTTGGCTGCAGGGCAAGCACACCATCTTCGGTGCCGTCGAAGACGAGGAGTCCCGTGCGATCGTCGCCAAGCTCGCGACCGTGCCCACCGACGGCCGCGACCGTCCGCAGACCGAAGTCGTCATCGAGAGCGTCACCGTCGAGCAGGTCTAGGCTCCGCCTACGATGACAGGCCTGCCCGGAACCGCCGCTAACTTCTGCTACCGGCATCCGGGCAGGCAGAGTTACATCCTCTGCCAGCGCTGCGGCCGCACAATCTGCCCTGACTGCCAGACTCAGGGCGCCGTCGGCGTGATCTGCCCCGAGTGCATGAATGAACAGCGCAGGAATGCCCCGCGCACCAAGCCGGCCATCCTGACCCGGCTGAAGAGCACCTCGCACCCGGTGACCACAGTGATCATCGGCGTCACACTGGCGATATACCTGCTGCAGTTCATCCTGGGTGCTGGTTTCACCAGCCTCCTCTGGTACGCGGGCGTTTACTCCTCTCCCGGGAGCTTTGAGCCCTGGCGCTTGCTGACGAGCGTGCTCGTGCACGGCTCCATCTTCCACGTACTGCTGAACATGTACACGCTCTGGATCTTCGGTCAGATCCTTGAGGGAATGCTCGGTCGTGGCCGTTTCCTCGCCCTGTACGTGCTGAGCGGCCTCGCCGGATCCCTGGGCGTCCTGTTCCTGTCCGACCCCCGGATTCCCGTTGTCGGCGCCTCCGGCGCCATCTTCGGCCTGATGGGCGCGTTCCTGATCATCCAGCGACGCCTGGGCGGCAACGCGACCCAGCTTTTGATCCTGGTCGGCATCAACCTGGTGATCGGATTCCTACCGGGGCTGAATGTGGCCTGGCAGGCGCACGTGGGCGGTCTGATCGCTGGTGCGGTGGTCGGGCTGATCTTCGTGCAGACCCGCCGCATCAAGCAGCAGCGGCTGCAGACCGTGCTGATAACGACTTTCGGGGCGTTTCTGGTGGTCGTCAGCGGTGCGATGTTCCTGACCTAGCTCGCCGAGTGAGCCCCGGTTGCCCGGGGCAATGTGGGTTCGCGGAGGGTGGCGGAGAAGGTTGTTCCCGATACCGACGCAGGCGCGCAGGGGACCGCGGGGCGGGCGGTACGTGCGGCCCAACCGCCGTGTCTGTCGAGCCCGAGGCCTGCAGCTACTCTGCCCGAACGAATTCGACGGAGATTCTTCGCTAAACAGCCCGTTTGGGCTGAGGAACAGGTGTTGGACCCAGAATCTCCGTCGAATTGGTTCGACGCCGGGCACGGCGCTCCGCCGGGGATGAACGCGTGCCCGCAGTGCGGTCAGCCCGCGACCTTCCGGGAGCGACACAACCAAACGATGAGGACTCACTCCCCTAGGAAGTGGCTTCGGCCGCCTGATCACGCAGATAGCCGGCGAATCCTTCTGGAGTGCGCCCGGCGAGGCGACCGGAGGTAACAACGGGGATCAGTTCGGTGCGAATCTCGCTCACCCTGAGACCACGCAGGGCGGAGACCAGCCGCACGTCCTCATGCCCGTCGACGCGCGCGAATTCTCCGGCGTGGAAATACCGGTCGGCGCGCACTCCGAGGTTCGCACCGTGCACATAGGTGTGGCCCTCGACCAGGCGGTGCTGGGCGTCCCATCGTTCCCTGCCTCCGTCGGACAACCCCTCGTCGGGAACCACGGTTCCCAGGACGAGATCGATGGAGTTGCGGGCGAATGCGAGCTGAACGGTCAGCCAGTTCGGCGGCACAGCGGAGTCGGCATCCGTCGTCGCGATCCACGTCGTCGAGGTGAACCGATCAGAGGTCGGCACAAGGTGCCGCACCCCGGCGCGGCGGGCAACGCCGACGGCGCCACCGTTCGTCTGGATGCTCGCGAATATCGGCCACTCCGAGGCGACGTCGGCTGTACCATCGCTGCACCGGTCGAGCACGACCACGACGTCGATGACCGGCGGCGCCTGACCGGCCACCCCGCCGACCTCTCCGACGGCCACGGCCAATGCCGACAGGCATCTCGGCAGGAGCTCCTCCTCATTGCGGGCCGGTACCACGACGATGATTCTGTCGATCGCGCCGCGGCCGCTCACGGAACCAGGCCTTCATGTTGTGCGACCGAGCGAGCCGGCGCGGCTTCGAACACCTCGAGCAGGAAGTCGCGTTCCCGATGCTCAACCGTGCGCTCGAACCCAGCCAGCCTGCCGAGCTCTGCGTGCACCTGGTCGCCGGTCAGTGGATATTCCGGCACCGGATGCCGCCAGTGGCAGGCCACGAGCACACCACCGGCAGCAAGGCTATCGCGGCATCGCCCGAGAACCGCTCGCAATTCCTCCGCCGAGAAGTAGTACCCGACCTCGGAGAACACGATGAGATCGAAGGAGCCCTCCGGCCACTCGGTGGGCAGGGTGAGCCGTGCGAAAGTGACGCTGGGGCGTGATACCAGCCGGGCGCGGGCGACCTGGAGCGGCTGCTCGGCGATGTCGACCGCGGCGACAGTGTCGCACCGGTCGGCAAGACCAGCCGTCAGCATGCCGATCGAGCAGCCCAGTTCCAGCGCCGCTCGGTAGCGTTTCCGAGGCAGCGCCGACAGGGTCAGTGACCGCTTGCGCTCCTCGTACCAGCGAGTTTCGAAACTCCACGGGTCACGGTTCCCGGCGTAGAACTCCTCGAAGAAATCCCCGGCCAAACTCGCTCTATTCCCCGACTCTTTCTCAGTTTCGATCTCGATGAAAATCTCATACTCGCGTTCGAAGTGCGCACCGAAGGCCGCCTGGATGATCGCTTCGTCGCCGGGCAGCTCGGACAGCGGCTGCACCTGACTGATGTGCAGAGCCATTGCCCTAGATTTACGCCGACGGTCTTCGGGCGCCAGGTCAAGGGTTCGCAGCACGCCGTCCGACCAGATCGGGTCCCCCGGGGTGGACCAGTGCCAGGCCCAAATCGGGTATTCGAAGAGGCTGACACCTCGGCCGCGGGCCGCGTGGCGGGCGGCCTCGGCCGCCGCCGCATGGTCAGGATGGCCGTCCAGGCTCCAGGGGGCGACCAACCAGGTTCCCGGCCCGCCGGCCCCGAGTTCGACGGAAATCGCCCGGGACGCCTCCTCCGGGCGCTCGGCGAGGGATCCGTCGGGGAGCTCGACCAGGCGCACCAGGGCCGTGGGCGCCAGGGCGGTGACGGCAGCCGTCACCTCAATCCGGCGCAATTCCGCAAGCCGCCCGGGGTCGTGCGTACGGGACCGGGGATGGGAGGCCTCACCATTGGTGAGCACCACAACCGTCACCGGAACTCCGGCTCCCCCGGCCCGGGCGATCAGCCCGCCGGCACCGAGCGTTTCGTCGTCGGGATGCGACGCGACCACGACGAGTCGGCGCAATCCGTCGATGCGCAGTGCCTGCACGCCGGCCGCATCACCGTGCACCGCCGTCCACACGGTTTCGGCCGTGCCAGCATCCGTGTGACTGAAGCTCACCACGGGGATACCCCGGCGTCTCGTAGTCGGCGGCCGAGCGCCGCGTCGTCCCGTTCGGCGTGGTGCTGGCGAACGTAGAGCTGCAGATCGGCGATGCGCCCGGCGTGCCGAGCGTCGAAGGCGAGCGGCGCGGGGCCGAGCGCGTGGCCCGTGCGGGTGATCACCTCGTCGACCGTGCGCGCGACCTGGCCGCGCACCCGCGCTGCCAGGAGTGCGCCCTGGTCGCCGACGGCGTCCCCGGCGTCGATCGCCGCCGCGGCGGCAGCCAGGGAGGTCCCGGCGGCGGTCAGTGCGAGGTCGAGGGCGCCCAGGTGCGCGAGCGCGATCTGATCGGGCTCTCGCTCGAGTACGGACTCCCAGACCCGCCTGGCCAGACCCACGGCGCCACCCCACCAGCAGGCCGCGACGCCGATCCCGCCCCAGGCGAAGCCCGGTCTGCGGAGGTACCAGCCGTCGTCGCCGACCGGCCGGGCCGTAGTGCCTCGGAACTCGACCGGTCCGCTCGGCACGGCGGGGAGCCCTCGGCTCACCCAGGCGTCCGTGCGGACGGTGATGCCGGGGTCGGCCAGGTCGACCACGAACAGCCGCTGGGTGGTGGCCGCGGTGCTCGCCGTGACCAGGGCGTGGCTGAGCGAGCCGGCGAGCGAGCACCAGGGTTTCGTGCCGTCGAGACGCCACCGTGCGCCGCCGACCGGTCTCGCCTCGAGACGAGACCCCGCGGCCTCGGCGGCGAAGACGCCCCAGCTCGGTTCCGGGCTGCCCCCCGCGACGAGCCCGGCCGGATGCAGGGCGGCCTGGTCGAGGATGGCGAGGGCGTCCAGGTGCGCCTCGGCTACCCGCGCGGCCGTGAGGTCCGCGGCGGCCAGGGAAGCCAGGGTTTCAAGCAGGCGCAGCGTTCGCCCTGACCCTGGTCGGGGAACGGAGCCGCCGAGCGCGCGGGAGAGCTCCAGGGCCCGCCCCGCGTCTCCGTTCACTGCGAAGGCAGCCGTTGCGGCGTCGCGCAGGCTGGACTCCGCCGTGCGTTTCCCGGGCACGGTCAGCCAGGTCGGTCCCGGACTTTCTATCCTCGTCAAACCGACCTCCTGGTTTGGTACCGACCACACCAGGCTCCGTGTGCAGGTGCGTGAAACAGGAGGCGCAGCTTCCGACTCAGGCCCTGCCGGCTGGCCTGGTCGGGGCCTTGGCCGGCGCCTTGCGCGGGGTGCGGTTCTCGGCGCTGACCATCCAGGCGTACTGTTCCAGCTTCTCGATAAAGCCGTGCAGGATGTCGGCGCTCGTCGGGTCTTCCTCGTCGACCGCGTCGTGAACGGCACGGATGTTGTCGACCGCCGCGTCGAGGCGTTCGGTGACCAGGCCGACGGTCTCCGAGGTGTCCACCTCTCCGGCAGGGAACTTGGGCAGGTGGGTGGTCGCCGTGACCGTCTCGCTTCGGCCGTCCGGCAGGGCGTCGAGCGCGCGCATCCGCTCGGCCAGCTGGTCGGTGAATAGTCGGGCATCGTCGATGATCTCGTCGAGCTGGAGGTGCAGGTCCCGGAAGTTCTTGCCCACGACGCTCCAGTGCGCCTGCTTGCCTTGCACGTGCAGCTCGATCAGGTCGACGAGAACGGACTGAAGGTTGGAGCCGAGTTCTGCTGATGCTTTCATGAGTTACGCCTCTTCTCACACAGCGGAAACACGTCTCGACCGCGTCTCGGCCGGTGCCCCCGCTTGGTTTCACACAGCACCTTAGCAGGTGCACAATGTGAGACACAGTGCCGGGGTTCAGCGAGCGGTTCGGCCGCGGTCGCCTCCCGGAAAAGTTATCCACAGGTTTGTCCACATGGGGATAATTACACCGTTGTCATTATCCCGTCGCGGGGGTGCGGGACGGGGTCTCGACAGGTGTGACAACCGGGCCGGATAAGGGCGGGATCAGCGCCAGCGGGTGGTCATCAGGAAGCCGACGAAGGCGATCCCGAAACCGACCAGAATGTTCCACGACCCGAAACCAGCGACGGGCAGCGTTCCCTGGCTCACGTAGAAGACGATGATCCAGGCCAGCCCGATGAGCATGAAACCGAACATCACCGGCTTGAACCACACGGCGTTCGGACCGGCCTCGCCGGAGCGGGCGACCTCGGTGCGGGCGGGCTTGCTGCGGGGATTCGAGCGTGACATGCCTGCGATTCTAGCGTCTTTGGCTGGATCGACCGGCAGGCGCCCGGCAGAGAGGACCCACCTCCCCGATTAGAATTGAGACCATGTCCGAGCGAGCAGATCAGCCTCCCGCAGAGGCGACCCGCCACGCCCCCCGCCACAAGAGTCGCCCGCGACTCAGTGCCGTGGGGATCATCGGCGAGGTGCTCATCACGGCCGGCGTTCTCGTGCTCGCATTCCTGGGCTGGCAACTCTGGTGGAATGACATGATTATGGCCGGTCAGCAGTCGAAGGCGGCGGCCGAGATCAGCCAGACCTGGATTGACGACGAGCGGTCCAGTCGCGATCAGGCCGCGGATACCCCGCAGACAACCGACCCGGGGGAGTCGGCCCCGGCCGACTTCGGTGACCCGGTCGTCCGTGAGGCTCCCCCCAGCGCCCAATCCTTCGCCGTGCTCTACGTGCCGCGATTCGGGGCGGACTATCACCGGTCCATCGCCGAGGGGATTGGTAACAATGTGCTCAACAGCTCCCGGTCGGGGATCGGCCACTACCCCGACACCCAGATGCCCGGTGAGGTCGGCAACTTCGCCCTGGCGGCGCACCGCAGCGCTAACGGCGGTGGCATGCACCTGATCAACGAACTCCAGCTGGGCGACGCGATCTACGTTCAGACCGCCGATGGCTATTACACCTACCGGTTCCGCGACCTCGAGTACGTCGCCCCGACCGCGGTCGATGTGATCGCGCCGGTGCCGCACAATCCGGATGTGGCGCCCGTCGACCGGTTCATCACGCTCACGAGCTGCAATCCCCTGCTCTCCACGGACGAGCGCATCATCGCGTACGGTGTTCTCGAGGCGTGGCAACCGACATCTGCCGGCCCGCCGGCCGAAGTCGCGACCGTTATCAATGCCCAGGCCCAGGCCCAGGGCTAGGAGGCTCGGATGTACGCTGCTCTCTGGCGGGTTCTACCCGGACCGGTCTGGCTCCGGATCGTGCTGGTGTTCGTGTTGCTCACAGCCATGTTGTTCGTGCTTGCCACCTGGGCGTTCCCATGGGTGGATTCCATTGTCAACAATCAGGAAGTCACGGTAGGAAGCCCATGACCCGCATCCTCGTCATCGATAACTACGACAGTTTCGTCTACACGCTCAACGGCTACCTGATGGAGCTCGGAGCCGAAACGGTCGTGCTGCGCAACGATGCCTTCGAGCCGGAGGAGGCCGCGGCCCGCATCGCGGAATTTGACGGCGTGCTCATCTCACCCGGTCCCGGCAAGCCGTCCGACGCTGGCGTCTCCGTACCGATCGTGCGCGCCGCCCTCGGTTCCGGTCAGCCCCTGTTCGGCGTCTGCCTGGGGCACCAGGCGATTGCCGAGGCCTTCGGGGCCACGGTCACCAACGCCGAAGAACTCATGCACGGCAAGACCAGCCTGATCACGCACGACGGCAGCGACTTCTACGCCGGCGTGCCGCAGCCGTTCTCGGCGACGCGGTATCACTCGCTCGCCGTCGTCGACGGCACCGTGCCGAGCGACCTGATCGTCACCTCACGCACGCAGGGCGGCGTGATCATGGGGCTCCGGCACGTGAGCGCCCCCATTTTGGGTGTGCAGTTCCACCCCGAGTCGGTGCTAACCGAGGGCGGCTACCTGATGGTGGCCAACTGGCTGGTTCTGGCCGGACTGCCCGGCGCCCGGAAGACGGCCCAGGGGCTCACTCCCCTGCTGAAGCTCAGCTGAGGCAGTCAGCCGCCGGGCCGGGACTCAGTCGGCAGCCGGGCCGGTGCAGTAGACCAGCGTAACCTCGGACTTCTGGGGCACGTCGCCCGGAGCCAGGGACTGCTGGGTCACCGGCGAGCCATCCTGCTGGGGACATGTCTCATCGGGTGTGGGGATGGGGAACAACTGCACGTCGGCTGCGGCGAGCATATCGATCGCCGCGCTCAGGAGCTGACCCTCGAGGTCGGGGAGGGCTACGAGGCCGCTGGAGACGATGAAATCGACCGTGACACCGGTTTTTTCCGTCGTCGCGGCGACTGGGTCGGTTCGGAGCACCAGACCGGCGGCGATGGTCGGAGAGTTCTCCCGAGTGACCGACCCCGCGGTGAGGCCGAGGTCCGTCACCGCGGTCTGGGCGTCGGCGAGGGGCAGGTTGGTGACATCCGGGACGTCGACCGGCTGGGCGCCGGTGGAGACATAAACCTCGATCAGGTCGGTCGGCTGGGCGATCGTGCCTGCCGGAGGGTCTGTGCGGATCACCTGGTCCTTGGGCACCGTGGCGCTGGCCTCCTCGGCCCGGATCGCGGCCAGGTCACGGTCCAGAAGTGAATTCTGGGCGTTCTCATAGCTGAATCCGGTGAGCGACGGCACCCGGCGCGAGTTGTCGGGCAGATCAACGCTTGGCGTGAGGCTGAAGGCCCAGATCATGACGGAGAGCACGATGACGATGACGCTGAGGATACCGGCCCAGATCCAGATCACGGGTGGGCGGCGCTGCGTGCGCACCATGGTTTCGTCTTCGGTGAGCTGCTTGAGCGCGAGCTCGGAGCCGGAAGCCGCCAGCGGGGCAGCAGCGAACAGCCCGCCGCTGGAGTCATCGGACGTGTGGTACTCCGGAATCTGCCCTGACCCGGCCAGCTCGACGTCGGTGCGGAACTCCACGGCACTCTGGTAGCGCGTGAAACGGTCCTTCGCCAGGGAATGCAGCACGACGGCGTCGAGTGCGGGGGACACCCGGGAGTTGATCGAGCTCGGTTCGACCGGGGCTTCGCTGACGTGCTGGTAGGCGACGGCCACGGCGGAGTCACCGCGGAATGGAGGGCGACCGGCGAGCATCTCGAACAGGACCACGCCCGTGGAGTAGAGGTCGGTGCGGGCATCCACCGATTCACCCTTGGCCTGCTCGGGGGAGAAATAGGAGGCGGTGCCCAGGATCGCCGTGGTCTGCGCCACGGTCGTCGAGGAGTCGGAGATGGCCCGGGCAATGCCGAAGTCCATCACCTTGACCTGACCTGTCTTGGTGATCATGATGTTGCCGGGCTTTATATCGCGGTGCACGACGCCCGCGCGATGAGAGTATTCGAGGGCTGTCAGAACGCCGACGATGATGCGAACGGCCTCGTCGGGCTGAACCGCGCCCTCGCGGATGATGTCCTTGAGCAGTCGACCGTCGACGTATTCCATCACGATGAACGGGATCTGCGATTCGTGGCCGCCGATCTCGGAGACAGACTCCTCGCCCGCGTCGAAGACGCGCACGATGGTGGGGTGAGCCATACGGGCGGCCGCCTGCGCCTCCTGGCGGAAGCGGGTGCGGAATGCCGGGTCGGCGGCAAGCGATGACTTGAGCAGCTTGATCGCGACCGTGCGGCCGAGCCGGGAATCGGTGCCGATGTGCACATCGGACATTCCACCTCGCCCGAGGAGCGCACCCACCCGGTAACGACCGGCGAGCAGACGGCCTTCATCAGTCAAAGCATTACTCCCAGCTCGCGCACACAGTTCACCGTATTTTAGCCGTACCTTCCTGAGCCTCCGCTACGCCGCCGGGGTGACGGTGACAGGTGTGCTGGACTTCGAGTAGGCCGATGCGACCTGGCCACAGATGTAGCGGAACTTGACCGTGAAGGTGCCGGCGTCGGGACCCGCGGTGATCTTCGTAGAGGTGGCGTCCGGGCTGATCGGGCCGGGGGAGACGGCGTCGCCGTCGGCCACGACCTCATAGCCGGAGAGGGTCTGGCCGCTTGGGCAGGACTGTGCAGCCCAGGTGACCGTGGCCTCTGCTCCGGCGGCGACCGAGGCGGGGGCGACGGTGGGCGCCGCGGTCGGGTCGTCGGGGGTGACGGCGGGGGCGTAGACCGTGACCGTGATCGTGGAACCCTTCGTCACCGGGCCGGTGGGGTTCACGTCGTAGACGGTGTCGGCGATCTGCTCCGGGGTGGTGGCCGCGTTGCCGGCTTGGACATCCGCTACGAATCCCAGCCCGGACAGCTTGTCGCGCGCCTCCGTGCTGGTCAGTCCCTGGTAGTCGGCCAGACTGACTTCGACGGTGTTGCTCGTTGGGGTCGGCGATGGCGCGGGGGTCGCCGAGGGGGTGGGCGTTTTGCTCGGGGACGGAGTCACCGATGCCGGTGCCGACGTGGTCGGCGTCTCCACCGGCGTCGTGTTGTCCTGTGTGAACAGGGCGATCAGGGTGCCGGTGAGTACGAGCGCGAGCAGGCCGATCAGGCCGATCAGCGGCCAGGTCCACGGGCTGCGCTTCTTTTCCTCGGGTTCCGCCGTCGCGGAGGCACGCGTCGCGGGCGCTCCGGTGGGCAGCACGGTCGTGGCCTGCATTCCGCCGGCGCCGGGCATCAACATGGTCGCGGAGGTGGGCGTGACGCCGTTCATGATGGCAGGCACGGATGCCGCAGCGGCCGCGATGTCGCCGCGGCGGAGGGCTGCGGCGGCACGGGACAGGTGCGCGGCCGAGGCCGGACGGTCCGCGGGGTTCTTGGCCAGGCAGGAGATCACCAAGTTGCGCACCGGCTCCGACACCGTGTCGGGCAGGTCGGGGGCGGTCTCATTGATCTGCGCCATGGCGATCGCGACCTGGGACTCGCCCGTGAACGGCCTGCGGCCGGCGAGGCTTTCGTAAGCGACGATGCCGAGCGAGTAGATGTCGGTGGTCGGCGAGGCGGAGCGGCCGCTGGCCTGCTCGGGTGAGAGGTACTGCACGGTGCCCATGACCTGGCCAGTCGCGGTAAGCGGCACCTGGTCGGCGATGCGGGCAATGCCGAAGTCGGTGATCTTGACGCGGCCTTCGGGCGTGATCAACAGGTTGCCCGGCTTGATGTCGCGGTGCACGAGTCCGGCGGCGTGCGCGGCGTGAAGTGCGGCGGCCGTCTGGGAGACGATGTCCAGCACCTTGTCCGCGGGGAGGACATGCTCGCGCTCGAGGATGGTGGACAGTGCTTCACCGGGTACGAGTTCCATCACGAGGAAGGCGCTGCCGTCTTCTTCGCCGTAGTCGAACACGTTGGCGATGCCTTCGTGGTTGACGAGCGCGGCGTGACGGGCCTCGGCGCGGAACCGCTCGAGGAACCCAGGGTCACCGAGGTACTCGTCCTTGAGAATCTTGATGGCGACCGTGCGACCGATTACGAGGTCGATCGACTTCCAAACCTCGCCCATCCCGCCAATGGCGATCCGGGACTGCAGCTCGTATCGTCCCCCGAAGGTGAGCCCTGATGTGGGTCTCATTTGTTCAGCACCGCCTCTAGTACTTCCTTTGCAATAGGTGCGGCAAGCAGATTGCCGTACCCTGTCTGGCCAAGTCCCCCGCCATTTTCAACGAGAACGGTGATCGCATATTTCGGATCCTCCGCAGGAGCGAATCCGGTGAACCACAGGGTGTAAGGCTCGTCCTCGGCGTTCTCCGCCGTGCCCGTTTTACCTGCCACCTTGACCCCGTCTATTCTTGCATTGCTGGCGGCGCCATCCTGGACTCCGTTGACCATCATTTGGTTCAGTGTTGCCGCCGTTTCGGCGCTCATCACCCGTTTCATTGCTTCCGGCTCGAAGACCTGAATCGGACTCAGGTCCGGTGCGGTCACCTTGTCGACGAGGTTGGGCGTCATCAGCTGGCCGCCGTTGGCGATCGCGGCTGAAACCATCGCCATCTGCAGGGCCGTCGCACGGACATCCGTCTGGCCGAAGGCCGAGAGTGCGGTCTGGGCGTCGTCGAGAACCGTGGGGTACACGCTTTGAGACACGTCGAGGGGGATCGAATAGTCGCTGTTGAAGCCGAACTTCTCGGCCGTGTCGCGAATGGCCTTGTTGCCCAGCTGCAGACCTAGTTCGGCCAGTGGAATGTTGCAGGAGAGACGCAGGGCGGTGGCGAGAGTGACGGTGTCCCCTCCGCCGCAGGTGCCGCCGCCGGAGTTGATGACGACCGCCGACGAGCCGGGCAGCTGGTACGTGGGCGGGTTCGGGAAGGTGCTCTCCGGGGTGAACTTGCCCGATTCCAAGGCGGCCGTCATCACGACCAGCTTGAACACCGAGCCGGGTGGGTTGAGGGTTTTGGTGGCGCGGCTGAGCAGCGGGTTACCGTCGTCGTTCAGCAGCGACTGATAGTTGTCGGTGACCTGCTGGTTGTCGTGCACGGTGAGCAGGTTCGGGTCGTAGCTGGGCTTGGAGACCAGGGCGAGGATGCGACCGGTCGCCGGCTCGGAGACGACGACGGAGCCGGTGAGGTCGCCGAGGGCATCCCAGGCGGCCTGCTGCGCAACCGGGTCGATCGTGACCTCCACAGAAGCCCCCTTGGGGTTCTGGCCGGTGATCAGGGCGTTCATCTTGTCGAAGAACTGGGCGTCGGACGTTCCGCTGAGTTCGCCGTTAAGGGAATGCTCCAGCCCGGTGGGCGCACCGTTGAGCGGAATGAACCCGGTGATCGGGGCGTAGAGCGGCCCGTTGCTGTAGGTGCGCTGAAACTTGTATTCATCGTCGGCGGGCATCGACTGGGCGATCGGCTCGCCCGCGACGAGGATCGGACCGCGTTCGACGGAGTAGCTGTCGTAGAGCGTGCGGGTGTTGCGGGCATCCGCGGACAGGCTGTCTGCCTGGAAGACCTGCACGATTGTCGTGGAGACGAGCAGGGCCACGAACATGAGCATGACCACGATGCTCACTCGTTTGAGTTCACGATTCATCAGACCACCAGCCTGGGTTGGTTGCGCACCGTGTCGGACAGGCGCAGGAGCAGGGCCACGATGATCCAGTTCGCGACGAGGGAGGACCCGCCGGCGGCGAGGAAGGGTGTGGTCAGACCGGTGAGGGGAATCACACGGGTGACGCCGCCGATCACGATGAAGCACTGCAGGGCGATGACGAAGGAGAGACCCACGCCGAGCAGCTTGCCGAAGTCGTCATTGCCGGCGAAGCCGATGCGGAAGCCGCGCGCGACGAGGAGCAGGTAGAGCGCGAGGATCGCAAAGATGCCGGCCAGGCCGAGTTCCTCGCCGAGGCTGGCGATGATGTAGTCGCTTTGGGGGACGGGGGTGATCTCTGGACGGCCCTGGCCCAGGCCCGTGCCGATGAGCCCGCCTTTGGCGAGACCGAAGAGCCCCTGCACCAGCTGGTAGCTGCCGCCGTCGGCCCCGTAGACATCCGGGTTGAGGGCGTCGAGCCAGTTCTGGAACCGGCCGTTGACGTAGTCCAGGGTCTGGCTGGCGATGAGGGCACCGCCGAGGAAGAGAGACATGCCCAGCAGCACCCAGCTGAGGCGGCCGGTGGCCAGGTAGAGCATGACCAGGAATAGACCGAAGTAGAGCAGGGCGGTTCCGAGGTCGCGCTGGAAGATGATCACGGACATGGACAGCGCCCAGACGACAAGGATCGGGCCGAGGTCGCGCAGGCGCGGGAAACGCATGCCAAGAAATTTCTTGCCCACCATGGAGAGGCTGTCGCGGTTGCGCACGAGGTAGCCGGCGAAGAAGACGGCCAGGGCGATCTTCGCGATCTCGCCCGGCTGGAAGGTGGCGAAGGATCCGACGCCGATCCAGACGCGCGCCCCGCTGACCTCGCGGCCGAGGCCGGGAACGAGCGGGAGCAGCAACAGTGCCACACCGACGAACCCGGCGATGTAGGTGTAGCGGAACAGCACCCGGTGGTTGCGGATGATCAGGATGACCGCGATCGCGCAGCCGATGGCCAGGGCGCTCCACACGGTCTGGCGTACGGAGGCGCTGGCCCAGCCGGACTCTTCGTTGGCCAGGTCGATGCGGTAGATCATGGCGATGCCGAGGCCGTTGAGCAGGGTGGCGATGGGCAGGATAAACGGGTCGGCCTCGCGGGCCACGACGCGCAGCACCACGTGCATGGCCAGAACCAGCACCGACAGGCCGGCGCCGAGCAGCACCAGTGTCGTGTCGATTCGGCCAAGCGCGCCGAGCTGCACGAGCACAACGGTGGCCGCGTTGATGCCGCAGGCGATGAGCAGCAGGACCAACTCGAGGTTGCGCAGCTTCTGGGGCAGGTGCAGTCGGCGCACGCGACCTGTTCGGGGCGGGCGCGCGGGCGCATCCGTCGTCGTGGACCGGTTACTGGACGCTGGCATCTTGGAGCCGTTCGACGATGAGCAACGCATCCGCGAGGGAGGTTGCGCTGATGGTTTTTTCGACCTGCTGCCGGTCGTAGACCCGCAGTTCGGACAGCTCCAGGTCGGTGTCCTCGAAGACGGAGGATAGGGAGAGGGGGCCGAGGTCCTGCTGCACGCCCTGGAAGATGGCGACCGTGCTGCCTTCCACCCCCACGAAGTAACGGGACTGGGTCCACCGGTAGCCGAGGAAGCCGGCGCCGACGATGGCCAGGGTCAGCAGGATGATGCCGACCAGCCAGGTGATCTTGCGGCGGCGGGCCCGGCGATTGTCTTCCTCGATCAGCTCCGAGAGATAGTCCTGGGAGTCAGGCTCGAAGTGCGTCTCACGCACGGGGTGCAGGCGCAAGCTCGACATGCGCAGCGCCCGGCCGCGGGTGGGCTCCTCGCCGAAGGCGAGGGGAGCGGATGCCGACCCGACCACGGTGGGCATGTCGATGCGTTCGGCGGGTGAGCCGATGTCGACGACGACGATGGTGACGTTGTCAGGGGCTCCGCCGTCGAGGCTTTCCTTGACCAGGCGATCGGCCACGCCTTGGGCGTCAAGTGGGCTGAGCAGGGCCGCGGCGATGCCCGAATTAGAGACCACGCCGCTGAGCCCGTCGGAGCAGATCAGCCAGCGGTCACCGGGGAAGGTCGCAAGGATGGAGGTGTCGATCTCCGGCGCCGATTCGACGTCGCCCAGCACGCGCATGAGCACCGAGCGGCGCGGATGCACCATGGCTTCCGCCTCGGTGATGCGGCCGCTGTCGACGAGTCGCTGCACGAAGGTGTGGTCGATGGTGATCTGGGAGAGTTCGCCCTCGCGGAGCAGGTAGATGCGCGAGTCACCGATGTGCGCGATCGCCACCTCGTCTTCCAGCACGATCAGCGCGCTGACGGTGGTGCCCATGCCGGTGAGTTCGGCGTGCTCGAACACAGTCTCGGCGAGCAGCGAATTCGCGGCGATCAGCGCCGCCTGCAGGGCGAACTCGGCGTCTTGCGGAGACTGGAAGTCCCGGTCAGCATCCATGATGCGTTTGGTGGCGATCGCCGAAGCGACGTCGCCGCCGGCGTGCCCGCCCATGCCGTCGGCAACCAGGAAGAGATGGCGCCCGGAATAGCCGGAGTCCTGGTTGTTGGACCGAATCTTTCCAACGTGGGACGTGGCCGCGCTGTGACTGACTGTCGCCATGCAGCTACCGCCGAAGCTCGAAGCTGGTTGCGCCGATCTTGACGGTGGTGTTCAGGGGGACCGGGGTCGGCACGGCCAAACGGTTGCCGTCCAGGAAGGTGCCGTTGGTCGAATCGAGATCCTGGATCATCCACTTGTCATGCCAGAGCATCAGACGCGCGTGGTGGGTGGACGTGTAGTCGTCACGGATGACGAGGCTCGAGTCGCCCGACCGCCCGATCGTGATCGAGTCGCCGGTGAGCGGGAACTCAGTGCCGGACTTCGGGCCGGAGGTGATCACGAGGCGGGTCGCGTTCTGGCTGGTGGCCTTGTCGTCCACGGCGGTGAACGCCGGGCCAGGCCGAGCCGTGAACTGCTCCGTCGGCGCGGAGGCCGCAGCGGCGGGAGGCTGGGTGGCGCTCGGCACGGGCGTGGCGCTCGGGAACGCGGCGGGCGCGCCGGCCGAGCCAGCGACATCCGCCTGCATCTTGCGGGCGCGCTGGCCGAACAGGTCGCTGCGCAGGGCATAGACGATGCCGAAGATGAAGAGCCAGAGCACCAGCAGGAAGCCGAGGCGCAGCACCAGCAGGGTGAGCTCACTGACGCTCATGCGGTGGGTCCCCAGAATCCGTCCATGTCGTGACGTTCGCGGCCGCCGTCGCGGTGACGCTCGGTCACCGGCTCGGAAGAGGATGCCTGCGCGATGACCCGGAAGACGATGCGGGTGCGGCCGATGGTGACGACTGAATCGGGCTCGAGGATGGCCTGCGTGACCGGTGAACCGTTGAGCTGGGAGCCGTTTGTCGAGCCGAGGTCGCGCACCTGGGCACGGGAGCCGTCCCAGAGGATCTCGACATGCCGGCGAGAGGTGCCGGAGTCGTCGATGGTGATGTCGGCGTCGCTCCCGCGGCCGATGACGGTGTGCGACTGCGTCAGGGGATAGCGCTTGCCGTTGACCTCGACCACGGGGATCCAGGCGACGCTGCCCTTGATCGTGCTGGAGTCGATCTGGACCATGCCCTCACTGAGGCCGCGATCCGCGGACAGGGTGATCGAGACGCCGCCGGCGAACTGGTAACGCTGCTCGCGGCCGTGCAGCTGCACGAGTTCGGTGAGTTCGTCGAGGAGGGTCTGGCCAAGGGCGGACATGCGCTGGAAGTCGGCATGGCTCATTCGCACCGTGAAGCGATTGGGCGCGAGAATGCGATCGCGGGACACGACCGCTGCTTTTGTGTCGAGTTCGCGTCGCAGTGCTGAGGTGATTTCAACCGGTTGCAGCCCCGACCTGAAGGTCTTGGCGAACGCACCGTTGACGGCGCGTTCGAGACCCTTTTCAAAACTATCCAGAATGCCCACAGGTCTCCCGATCCGATCCTTTCGGCTATGAGCATGTTACTTGTCTCAAGTGTTAACTCACCCGCCGGGCAATACCCGGTGAGGGTTGTCATCCTACGGGAGCCAGTCCGGGTCACCATGTCGGGCGCATATCGGGCGCGTGTTCAGGATGTTCGGCACGCCGCGCAGACCTGTGTTCGCGCGGCCTGCCTGTCTCGAATGGCGTTGTGCCCTCGGAAAGTGCTAATCTGCCTAAGTTCGCGCGAGTGGCGGAATTGGCAGACGCGCTGGCTTCAGGTGCCAGTGTTCGAAAGGACGTGGGGGTTCAAGTCCCCCCTCGCGCACAGTGGGTGTTTCAGGAAATCCAGGAATGGATTTCATGAAATCCAAGCGAACAGGCCGGTTGAGCAGAAATGCTCAGCCGGCCTTCTTCTTTTAATGACTCAGTGCGCGTTCGGTGGCCGTTTTAACGCTCGCCGCTCGGGGGTTTGCGCTTTAAACGCCAATCAGCCTGCTGGTGGGCAAGCTGAAGCGTTCGGTGCGCGGGGTGACGTTCGGAATTGGCGTTGGTTTCTGCTACTGCGGCGGTGCCAGGGCGGGAAGTGCGCTGTGTTTATTCAACGGTGTTCCGGTGGCTTCTTTGCGTCGGTGTTCTCGGGAGAGACTTTCGCCGCTGTCACGTTCGGCGGTCTTCACGAAGAAGTCGAATATCTTCCGCAGGTTCGATGACACGGCGGCGATGGTCGCCGCGAGGTAATTGAAGGCGAACTTCTGGAGGTGCTTCACGGCCAACCGGGGGTCCTGATTCCGTTCGGCTGGGGCTCCGGCATCCATCGGGATGGTGACGGTCACTGGTGTGACGGGTCTGGTGACGCGCTTGCCACTGGCACGGTCGATTGCCATGTAGGTGCCGGGAGCAGGAGTGAACACTCATCGCCGGGCCGGAGGCATGGGTTCGATATCCTAGGAACATTGAGATGTCTTAAGAAAAGACGAATAGCCCCTATCTGCGAAATGGGGTTGCCTATGGCCAGCATCAAGGAATCGAAGGTGGCGGCACTGAGAGAACTAACGAAGACCAATCTGGATAAGCAGGGATTCGGAGGCCTCGATGATGAAGCCAAGTCTTGTTACGCATGGCCCCTACGATTCACACCGGCAGTGGGCACTGTCTTGATCGTTCTCGGATTGATTTTGCAGTCGCCTATCATTCTTGGATTGGGTGCAATCGTTCCTCTCACAGGGGCACTATTTCCCCGTGGCATGATTCTCGATCTGGTCTATAACTTGGTCGTTCGCCATATGTTTCGCGCTCCGGCGCTTCCCCCCACGCCGAGTCCACGACGGTTTTCCTACCTGCTGTCCACCGTGCTACTTGCAGGTGCGGCCTTGTCCTTCTATTTCGGATTATCAGCGCTGGGAATCGTGCTGGGAGGAATGGTAGCTCTCGGCGGCACAATTCTCACCACGACCCATTGGTGTCTCGGATCGTGGTTGTACAGACTAATTCTTCCTCACGCAGCAGCAAGGTGAAAAGGTCGGGTCCACGCCGCAGAACCACAGCTCGGTCGGGTTGCCTCATCAGGAACTGTCAACGGCGTTATGGGAAGCTATCCGTTCGTGAGGCACCCGGCCGTCCCGTGACAACTCATGGTCGAACTAGCCAGCAACCGAGCTCGCCGCATCAGCGGTCGCTTTCTCTTCGGCAAGAACTTGGCGATCGCGGCCGCACGGGATGTTCACGCCACGCCGACTGTCGCCGTTAGCTCGCGCGCTCCGGAGGTTCGTGCTGATCCCAACGCGACGAGCTCAGCGCAGGGGCCACCCGTGAAATGATAAACGTTGACGCCGACGTGGATATGTCCCGTGGCATCACAAACGGCAGCCCCGACTGTGTGTACCCCGCGTTCAACGTCCGTGTTGGCGCCAATTGCCTCTTCCGCTTTCGCTTTCGCTTTCGCAATGAGTTCCAGGTCGTCACCGGTGAGTTGGCGCACATCCATTCCAGCATTCGCTGTTGGGATGCCCGTCGCCGACGTATGTGCTGGATCTATATCTACCTGGTGCCCGATAGCCGGACGTTCACCGATCAAGGGTCACCGGCACGAACCGGGCGCGGCCAGGACTACGGGAAGCGCTGGCTGCATGCCGGGCCGGGGACACGCTTGTGGCCACCAAGCTCGACCGCCTCGCCCGGTCACTGCGCGACGCGAAAGACATCGTCGATGACCAGAAACTGCACCACACCACACACGGGTGTAGGCGGTTCAGGAAGGCGTTCCAGCTTTCGTGGCGCTCGCGGGCGCTACAGCGCGGTGGAGCCAGCGGAGGTCTGTCCCTCGATTCCATGAATTTTCAGAAGATTTTCGTCGAACGCCAGAGCATCGGCAAGATCATTCAGAAGAATCGCGGGGAACTACGCAACCAGCACACGGGGTCAGGCCGAAGTTTTGAGTTTTGCAATCAACCCACAGCGAACACGATGGGTTGATTGCCGTCCACCCAGTCGGACAGAAAGGCCCCCGAGAGATTGGGGGCCTTGTGTCGTTCCGGTAGTTTCAGCCCCGGTGGTCGAGCCCGTCGAGACCCGGCGACCCGTCCCGCCCTACAGGTTCGCCCGCTTGCTCGGCAGAGCGATCAGTGTCCGCTTCGGGTCAACCTCCACCGGTGGCCGCAACCATTGCTGAGTTCCGGTGCGGCTGATCGTCCAATGCTGGTTGTGCAGCAGCAGATGGTGGGGATGACAGAGGAGTACCCCGTCGGCGAGGTCGGTGTAGCCGTTGCCTTTCAACCACTCGTTGATGTGGTGGGCTTTGCTCCAGGCCGGTGATCTGTCGCAGTCGATCCAGAGGCATCCGCCGTCACGCACGGCCATCGCGGCGCGCTGTTTCTCGGTGAAGAGCCGTTCGTCGCGGCCGACGTTGATGATCTGGCCGTTGTCGTCGAATTTGATGCCGCGGGTGCCGGCGTCGCAGAGCAGCCGGTCGATGGTTTCCTGGGAGATGGGGAAAGGGTTGCCCTCGATCTGCCCGTGAGCGGCCGGTTCGGCCGGCCCGTGTTCGTTGACCTGCTCAGTCGAAGGTGGAGAGCACGAACTCGCCGTCTTGGGGCGCGAACAGCCCGCTGAGTCGTACGTTGCCGTTGCCCAGCCGGTAGACCCGCAGGTAGCGGTCGTCGTCGGCCTGCTTCTCGCGGGCGGCGATGCCGGCCTCATCGAGCCGGTCGCGCATCCGTCTCGCCCGTTTGAACACCTGATCGGCATTCAGTGACGACGCCTCGGTGAGTAGCGCTTCGAGTGCCGCACCGAGCTTCTCGGCGGTGACCGCGGCGTCGATCTGGCCGAGCCCTGAGCGGATCGACTCGGCCGCGTCGACGGAGAGGGTTCCGGCGGTGACGGCCCGGGCGATCGGAGCCTGCCACGGCACCTTCGCCTCGAACTCGGCGACCTCGGCGGCATCCGCGTCGGGCGAGGAGAGCGCCGCCTCGACCTGCTTCTCGGCTGCTTCGGCATCAGCCATCATGGTGCCGACGGCGACCATTTTGTAGGCGTCGCCCTTCGAGGAGCCGGTCCACTTCTGGATGAGGGCCTCCGGCGAGAGAAACCCCTGCTGCGCCGCCAACCCGGAGTGGCCCAACTCCGGCCGGGACCGCCGGGCGATGGTGCCGGCCATCCACGCGGCGCGGGTGTCGAGCAGGCGGCGAGCCGCCGCGATCTGCTTCTGACCGGACAATACTGCGGCATCAGCCAGCGCCTCATAATCGGCACTCGAGGAACCCAGCAGGGCGACGGCCTCGGCCGCTTGCCTGAGGTCATCCGCGAGATTGATCATGATACGAGGATACCTCAAAGCGAACACAGAGTCGAGAGTCTGTCAGTATTTCGAGACTCGATTCAGAGTTTATCTCGAAGGTTTGTTCACAAGTTCAGAGAGCGGCTCACCGGGTCTCGACCAGCCCGACCACCGTGGATTCGACTGACGGGTTGGGGTGGGCGATCCGAGGGGGACATCCGTCGTCTACGCTCGGGCTATGTCCAGACCGGCGCGACCTGCTCCCCGTGACCTCGTGGTGGGGTGGCCCGACGTGCCGTCGGCGGGCGCCGTCGGCGAGGTGGCCCGTCAGTTCGCGGTGAACGTGCAGGCCGCAATCGGCGAGCGGAGCGTGCGCGCCGTGGCGCGCGATGCCGGGCTCGACCACACGACACTGCTCTCGGTGCTGCACGGGCGGTCCTGGCCGGACCTGGCGACCGTGGCCCGTCTGGAGAACGGTTTGGGTGTCGACCTGTGGCCGGGGCGCGTGGGCCCGCCGTAGGGCCGCCGATTGAGACCTGCGCCGCGAGGCGGGCAGGCAGGCCTGGCAGACGTCGAAGATACGTCTATCCACAGCCTTGTGGATAACCCTGTGGACAGCAGAGTGAAATGTGGCTTTTGCCCGCATAATTACTGGAACGCCCGGTGTGGATAACTACGCGTGAAACCTGTGGACGACTGCCATAATCGCCTTTTATCGCTGTCGGGAATGGCAAGATGCCCAGCTCCGAATACCTCAAATACAGGTTCGAATTTCGGGTGCTCAGCGAATCTCGGTGAGGTAAGTCGTGTAGCCGGCGCTGCGCATCGCGGTGATGATCGGTTCGGTGCCGCCAGGTTCGGCGATAGCGATCATGGCGCCGCCGCCCCCGCCACCGGTCAGCTTCGCTCCGAGGGCGCCGGCGCGGCGGGCGATTGCCACGAGTGACTCGATCTCCGGGCTCGACACCTGTAGCGCGTTGAGCAGTCCCTGATTGATGTTCATCAGTTCGCCGAGCTCGGCGATGTCGCCGCGGCGGAGCGCGTCTACCCCGGCCAACACCAGCCCGTCGATCTGGCTGAAGATCGCGTCGTAGCGCGCGGGGTTGCGCTGCCAGGCGCTGCGCACGAGGCCCACGGTCTGCTTCGTCAGCGACTCCACCCCGGACAGCCCGATGACGATGGGGATCGGGTGGGGAGTGAAGATGTCGCGGATCGTGTGGCCGCCCGGGGCATCCGATCTCTGGAAAAGAACCGACCGGCCGAAGGTGGCGACGGTGTTGTCGATGCCCGACGGGGTGCCATGCACGATCTGTTCGCACTCGAAGGCGAGGCTCGAGACCTCGGCGTCGCTGATCGTGAGCTGGAAGCTGTCGGCGACGGCGCGGATCAATGCCACCGCGAACGCGGCGGAGGCACCCAGGCCGCTGGCGCGCGGCAGGTGAGAGAACACGTCGACCCGAAGGCCGGCGTCGGGCACGCCGAGCCGGGTGACGATCAGCGCCGCCACCCGGTGCGAGAGGTCTGCTCGGATCGGTTCGCGCACCGAGCCGTCGACGTCCCGGTCGGCGATGACCGGTTCGCGGAGCGACGCCTGGCGGGTGACCTGCGCGCGCACCGACAGACCGATCGGCGCGGCGATCGCGTGGTAGCCGTAGACGACGGAATGCTCGCCCATCAGGATGATTTTACCGTAGCCGAGGTGGGCATCCGAGCCGGGGGCGCCGGGGGTGAGGGCAGCAGCGCACGTGGCGGAAGCGCTGGGCGTAAGGGTGGCAGTGGGTGCGGGGTGAGCCGCGGGCAAGGCGACGACGGCGGCGGTGCCGTACCCGGCATCCGGCGCGGCCGGCTCAATAACCCGGTCGCCGTCACTGCTCTCTTCGAGGGCCTGCATGATCTGGCGCGCCTTCCACACCTTGATCTCGCCGTCGGCAATGAGCCTCTCGACGACCTCCTCGAACCGGGCTCCACTGGCGTCGGCGGCAGCCGCCACGGCCCGCGCGTGCAGGCGCATGTGGCCGTGCTGGATGCCATTGGTCGACAGGGCCTTGAGGGCGGCCAGATTTTGGGCCAGCCCCACGGCGGCCATCACCTCGGCCAGCTCGGGCGCTGAAGACACCCCGAGGATCGTGTGGGCGAGCCGTACGGCCGGGTTCGACTCCACCTGGCCGCCGACCGTGCCGACCTTCAACGGGATGGTCAGTTCGCCGACGAGATCGCCGGCGTCGTTCACGCTCCAGGTGGTGAGCGGGCCGTAGCCGTCGCCGCGGCCGGCGTAGGCGTGGGCCGCCGCCTCGATCGCCCGCCAGTCGTTGCCGGTGGCGAGGGCGACGGCGTCGATGCCGTTCATGATGCCCTTGTTGTGCGTGGTGGCCCGGTAGGGATCCATGGCCGCGAACTCGTTTGCGAGCACGATACCGTCGCGCACGCGTTCGCCGGGGAAGTCGGCGGTCTCGAGCAGCGCGTGCGGGATCACAGCACGGGCGCGCACCAGGGCCCGGTCGGTGAGGTTGGAGAGGATGCGCAGGAACACGCGGCCGCCGCTGATCTCCTCGACCAGTGGGGCGAGCCGTTCGCACATCGAGTTGACGAGATTGGCGCCCATCGCATCGCGGGTGTCGACCAGCAGGTGCACTACGAGCAGTTCGCCGTTCTGCGCCGTCGCACCGCGCAGGAAGACCTCGATGCCGCGGGCGCCGCCGCCGCGCGCCACCATTTTCGGATGCCCGCTGTCGGCCAACGCCACGAGCTCGTCGCCGCGCGCGAGCAGGTCAGCCTGGGCGCGCTCGGGGTCGATAAGGTCGACGACCTGGATCTGGCCGATCAGCAGCGGCTCGTCGGCGACGCTCGTGAACCCGCCGGCCTGGCGCACCAGCCGGGCCGCGGAGCTGACCGCGGCGACGATCGAGGGCTCTTCGACCACCATCGGCACCAGGTGGTCCCGGCCGTTGATCTGAAAGTTCAGGCCGAGTCCCATCGGCATTGAGAAGACGCCGATCACGTTCTCGATCAACCGGTCGGCGGCCTCCACGTCGAGGGCGGACGTTCCGTCTGCGAGGTGCGCGGCGGCATCCGTCGACAGGACACCACGTTGCCGGAGGAGCGCGATGCGTTCACTGACCGACAACTGGTAGAAGCGGGGGATGCGGGACCGGCTCATGACGCGGTGCCTCCCTGTAGGCCGGCGGCGAAGAAGCCGAGCGGGACGATGGCGGCCCCGGCCCGGGCGAGTGCCCTGGCGAGTCGCTCGGTGGGTTCTCCAGCGTAGCTAAAGGCCAGACCGACGTCTCCGCCGCCGGCCCCGCTGGTCTTGAAGATGCCGCCCTTGCGCCGGGCGAGGGCGTGTAGTTCACGGTGTCGCTCGCTCACGATGCCGGCCTGGGCATGCGCGTCGAGTTGGGTGAGCGCCGCGAAGTAGTCGGAGGCGAGGCTCAGAAAATCGGCCGGGCTGGCCAGCGCCGCCTCGGCCTGTTCGGCGAGGTGTTTCAGCCGGTCGAGGTCGGCCCGGTGCCGGGCGGGGTTCTCGGCGGCGTAGTCGGCCACGCGGCCCACCAGACGGGTGGTCAGCGCACCTTCGCCGGTGACGACGGCCGAAATGCAGAGCTCCTCCGGCCAGCGCAGAGGCACCACTGCGGCACCCGGGGCATAGCGGATCAACCCGCCGTGCACGCTCGCGGCCACGTCTCCGCCGCTGCCGGCGCCGTTCTGCGCGCTGCGGTGGGCGGCGTGGGCCAGGCGGAACAGCTCGTCCCGGTCGAGCGTCAGGCCCAGGGCGCGGGCCAGGGCGTCGGTCAGGCCGGCGGCGGTGGCGGCGCTGGAACCGAGGCCGAGCTTGTGGCCGCCCCGGGACAGCGCGCTGCTGTCAATGGTGATGGCAAGCGGGGTCTGACTCTGCGGCAGCACCCGCGCCTGCAGCGCAGCGGCCTGCACGGCGACGCGCACCTGGTCGAAGACGCGGAGGTGGTCGCGCTGCTGGTCGGTGAGCCCGGCCGGGAGGGCGCCATCCGTGCCCAACACCAGGTTCCGGATGCCCAAATTGGACGCGCTGACCTGCCAGGAGCCCGTGGTTGACTCGTCGACCGTCACCTCTACGCGTCGGTCGACGGAGGTGAGCAGGGCCGGCGCGCCCTCGAGCACGGCGTACTCGCCCAGCAGGAAGAGCTTGCCGGGCGCGGACGCGCGGATCGTCGGCTTCGGCGGAGGCGTCGGCAGAGTCGTCGCCATGGTCATTCCAGCCGGCAGGCGGCCGGGCCGAGCGCGCTGATGCGCGCCTCGAGCACCCCGGGCACGAGCACCATCGCCCGCTGAACCGCGGCGGCGTCGCCGGGCAGGCAGAGCACCTTGACTTGCGGCCCTGCGTCGATGGTGAAATAGGCCGGCACGCCCTGGGCGCGAAGACCCGCCACGGCGTGCATCGCGGCGACGGTCGCGGCGTTCCAATAGATCAGTGCGGGTCGGGTCGTGAGCATCAGGGCGTGCAGTTTGAGGCAGTTGTACTCGGAGAGCTGCCCGAGCCGGGCGAAATCGCGGTCACGGATGGCGGAGCGCATCTCGTTGAGGTCGTCGTCGGCCGAGTCAAGCCAGGCCTGGTAGAACGGCGAGGAGGCCTTGCTCTCGTTCATGCCGATAGTGGAATTTATCGATTTCTCGCCGTGCTCGGTGATCGCCACGACGACCGCCAACGGCCAGCCCGCCCGGTCGAGCAGCTCTTCCGCGTAGGCGTCCGATCCGTCGGCGGCGGTGCCGGCGTGCATCTCGGCGAAGCCGCCGAAGATCGAGCGGGCGGCCGAGCCCGAGCCGTGCCGGGCCAGGATCGACAGTTCCCGGTCGGCCAGGGTGAGGCCGGCGGCGCCGGACGCGGCAACCGCGAGGGCGGCGAAGCCGGATGCCGACGAGGCGAGGCCGGCCCCGGTCGGAAAGTTGTTCGTCGACGTCACGATGGCGTTCAGTCGGGCGGCGGACAGGCCCATGCTGGCGGCATGCCCACGCACCAGGTCGAGAACGTGACTGATGCGCGTGGCCGGGACGCGGCATCCGGCCAGCCACAGTTCATCGGCGACCAGACCGGGCGTGAAGGTGACGCGGGTGTCGGTGTAGAGCGCGTCTAGCGTGACCGAGATGGAGCCGACCGCGGGCGTGTTCAGGGCGGCGTCGCGCTTGCCCCAGTATTTGACGAGGGCGATGTTGCTGTGCGCGCGGGCCACGGCGGTGGCGCCACCATCGATGGGTTGGTCCACAGTGGTGCTCCGATCGGGTTCACTCGATTTTAGTCGCTTCCCGGGGGGCCGCACCGCCGTGATCGGGTCGGTTCCGCCTGACGATCTGATCCTGGTCACCACTTTCACCAACCGATCCGTTGATAATGGAGTGGTGCGTTTGAGACCCGGTGTGGGTGAACAACCACGCCAAACCTGAAGAGGGAACTGTTGACGCCTGGAATTAGTGGATTCTCCCTGTTCGTGCCGCCCTACCGGGTGCAGCTCGAAGCCTGGTGCGACTGGAACGACCAGCCGTGGGGGAAGGTCCGGAACGTCGTTGGACGCAGCTTCCGCATGCGCGGCCCAGGCCAGAGTGTCTACACGCTCGCGGCGAACGCGGTGTGGCGTTTGATCCGCGACTACGACATCGACCCCGGTCAGGTCGGCCTCCTGGCCCTCGGCACCGAATCCAGCAGCGACAACTCGGCCGGTGCGGTCATCGTCAAGGGCATGGTCAACGATGCCCTCACCGCCCATGGCATGCCGCTGCTCGCGCGCGACTGCGAGGTGCCCGAGTTCAAGCAGGCCTGCCTCGCCGGCGTCTACGGCATCAAGGCCGCCCTGCGCTACCTGGCGACGGATGGCGTGGGCCGCCAGGCCATCGTCGTCTCCGCCGACATCGCCGAATACGCTCGCGGCGGCAGCGGCGAGCCCACCCAAGGTGCAGGCGCCGTCGCTGTGCTCCTGGAAAGCGAGGCCCGACTGCTGGAAGTAAATCTGGCCGGGTCCGGCAGCGACTCCGACTACCGGGTGGCCGACTTCCGCAAGCCGTTCGCGCGCTTCCGCGGGCAGCCGCCCCGCGACGACGGGCAGATGCAGGACCTGCCCGTGTTCAACGGCCGGTACTCGACCAGCTGCTACATCGACGCGACCCACCACGCGATGACGGCCATGCTGGGAAAGCGCCCCGGCAATTCCCTCGATTACTTCAACGAGGTCGACCGGGTGTTCATGCACCGCCCGTACCACCAGATGCCGGCGACCGGCTGGGTGATGGCCTACCTGTTCACGCTCGCGGCCGACGAGGAATCGGGCCGCGACCAGCTGCGCGCGCACTGCGCGGATGCCGGGATCGACGCCGACCTCCTGCTCGCCGAGATGTGCGCACCCTCGCCGTTCCACGGAAACGGGGCCGACATCGGCGAGATCATCGGTGACGTCTTCCCGCTGTCCCGCCGCCTGCGCCAGCACCTGCGCAGCACCGAAGTCTGGAACACCCTGGTCAGCGAGAAGCTCGGCCTCGGCTCGGACGCCATGCGCGACCTGGGCAACCTCTACACGGCCGCCCTGCCGGCGTGGCTCGCATCCGGTCTGCAGCACGCACTGACGGAGGGCCTCGAGCTCGCCGGCCAGGAGTGGCTGGCGCTCGGCTACGGCAGCGGCGACGCCGCCGAGGCTCTCCCGATGCGGGTCGCCGAGGGTTGGCAGGCCGCCGCCGCACGCATCAACTTCGAGACCGCCCTGCACGGCCCGGTCGACCTGACCGAGGCGCAGTACATCGCGCTGCACGAGGGGCGCCCCGGTGACCTCGTGCCGGCCCCGGCCGAGGACCAGTTCGTCGTCGACCACCTCGGCACCGCGAACGGCCCCGACTTCTACGACCAGGGCATCGAGTATTACCGCTACGTGCCCCTTACCGCCTGACGTTCTTGCCGCCTGACGCGCGATTCAATCCCCTGAGCGCGCGAACCAATTCGACGGAGATTTTGCTCCGTGACCCGGTTTTTCGCACCGATCGGGGTGATCCCGGCAAAATCTCCGTCGAATTGGTGAGGTCGGCACCGTGAGCACGGGCGGCCCAGAAAGCCGAGCTGGCTGAGCGCCAGGCCGCTTTGCGGGAGTCGCTGAGGTCGTGCCGAAATCAACCCTGCACCTAGAGCGCAGATCCGAGTAAAGTCGGGCCATGAAACCCCGAATCCGACTCCTGTCCAGCGTCCT
This sequence comes from Cryobacterium sandaracinum, assembly GCF_004403415.1. NCBI lineage: Bacteria > Bacillati > Actinomycetota > Actinomycetes > Micrococcales > Microbacteriaceae > Cryobacterium > Cryobacterium sandaracinum. The sequence goes on along the minus strand of NZ_SOGO01000042.1, from coordinate 44,651 downwards.
CGCCGCCATCCTCGCCGCCTCGGGCGTGCTTGCCGCTGGTGCTCTACCGGCATCCGCCGCACCCACGGCCCCGGCCAACAAGTACGTCGCCTTGGGCGACTCCTACGCGGCCGGGCAAGGCGGCGGTGACTACGTGGACAGCTGCCTGCAGAGCCCGAATGGCTACCCCGCCCTTCTGGACGCGGTGAAGGGCACGAACCTGCTGCGCAACGTCAGTTGCAGCCTGGCCACCACCGGGACTGTGACCACCACGCAGCTGTCGTCCCTGAACCGGGGGACCACCCTGGTGACACTTACCGTGGGCGGCAACGATCTGAATGTGGCCGGCGTGGCGGCGGCGTGCGCGTCCGCGGATCCGGTCGCGTGCGGGAACGCCATCTCCACCGCCGGCGCCCTGATCTATTCCGGCGAGCTTACAGCCCGTCTGGCCGACACCTACGCGCGCGTCGCGGCGGCCGCCCCGAATGCCCACGTGGTCGTCACCGGCTACCCGCTGCTCTTTGCCCCCTCGGCTAACCCGCTGATCGCCCAGCTCAACGGGGCAACCATGCTGCTAAACCAGACCATCCAGGGCGTCGTAGCCCAGGCCCAGGCAATCCGACCGAACTCCAGCATCGAATACGTCGACGTGTCCGCGGCTTTCGCGGGCCACGGCATCGGAGACGTCGACTCGTGGGTCTACTTCGCCGGTCCGGATGCCTTCCACCCGACCCCCGCCGGCTACCAGGCCTACGCGGCGGCCATCCAGGCGGCGCTGTAACTCGGTAGCAGTCCCGGTTCCCGGCTCCCCGGGCACTGGCCTGCCGACGCCGCGAACGAATTCGACGGAGATTTTGACGAAAATCGACCTATTTCCTGTGAAATGCGGTCACTATCGCGAAATCACCGTCGAATTGGTTATTGCCAGAGCGACGGACGAGGGGCCGGGGCCGGGGCCAGGGCTAGAAACGAGGGAGGGCCCCCGACGATGTGCCGTGGCCCTCCCCGCGGAAGCGAACTAGTCGTTCGGCTCCAGGAACTCGGTGGTGTGCGCGATCGTCGGGATCGAGGACGTGATGACGGTGCCGTCGGCCCGTCGCCCGCCCTCGACCAAGGTCCGAGAGGGTGCTCCCGGGTCGCGCGGGCCCTGGTGGGTCAGCGCGACCGTGATGGGCAGGCCCATCCGCACGATGACGGAAACACCGCGCACGGACAGCATGACGTCGACGCCCTCCTCGATCGTGAGGTTGACCTCGCTCTGCCGCACGTCCACGCGCAGCCGGGTTCCCCGGAGCGTGACGCGGAAGGTCAGCGCCTCCCAGGTCTCAGGCAGTCGCGGGTCGAGGGTGATCTTGCCGCCGTGGTCGCGCATGCCGCCGAAGCCGTAGACGAGCGCGCTCCAGACACCGCCGGCGGATGCCACGTGAACGCCGTCCGCCGCGTTGTGGTGCAGATCGGCGAGGTCGACGAACAGGCCCGAGGTGAAGTATTTGAGCGCCAGCTCGTGGTAGCCGACCTCGGCCGCGATGATCGACTGCACGACGTCGGACAGCGTCGAGTCACCCGTGGTGATCGGGTCGTAGTAGTCGAAGTCGGCACGTTTCTGCTCCGGCGTGAACTGGTCACCCTGCAGCAGGAGGGCGAGCACGACATCCGCCTGCTTGAGCACCTGGAAGCGGTAGATCACGAGGGGGTGGTAGTGCAGCAGCAGCGGGCGGTTGGCGGGCGGCGTCTGCGAGAGGTCCCAACGTTCCTTCTCCAGGAACTGCGCGTCCTGCGGGTGGATGCCCAGGGTCTTGTCAAAGGGGATGTGCATTGCTTCCGCGGCGAACGACCACTCGATGATCTCGGCCTCACCGAGTCCGAGGCGGGCGACCATGAAGTCGTAGGAGGCGATGTCGACCTCGCGCAGTCTGCGCACACTGGTGACCGCGTCCCGCAGGTTCGAGCGGGCCATGATGTTCGTGTAGAGGTTGTCGTTGACGACGGTCGTGTACTCGTCGGGCCCGGTAACGCCGTGAATGTGGAAGACGTCGTTGCCGTTGCCGCGCCAGAAGCCGAGGTCGGCCCACATGCGCGCCGTCTCCACCAGGATGTCGATGGCCTCGCGGGAGAGGAAGTCCTCATCGCCGGTGGCCGACACGTACTGGGTCAGCGCATAGGAGATGTCAGCGTCGATGTGATACTGCGCGGTGCCGGCGGCGTAGTACGCGGACGACTCCAGGCCGTTGATCGTGCGCCACGGGAACAGCGCGCCCAGCTGGTTCAGTTCGGTGGCGCGCATCCTGGCGTGCTCGAGCATCGCGTGCCGGAACCGCAGCGCGTTGCGCGCGGCGTTCGGTGACGTGTAGGTCAGGAAGGGGAGCACGTACACTTCCGTGTCCCAGAAATAGTGACCGCCGTAGCCGGATCCGGACACGCCCTTCGCGGACACGCCCTGGCCGTCGGCTCGCATGGACGCCTGCGCGAGCTGGAAGAAGTTCCAGCGGGTGGCCTGCTGGAGGGCAGGCTGGCCGGCGAGTTCGACATCCGTGCGCGCCCAGAAGGCGGTGAGCCAGTCGCGCTGCTCGGCGACGTACTGCTCGGTTCCGGCTGCGACGGCGCGGTCGAGCGTGCGGTCGCACCGGTCGGCGAGCTCGTGCGTGGGCACGCCGGTGGAGGTGTGGTAGCTGAGGGTCTTGGTCAGTCGGATGGACTGGCCCTGCTTGGCCTTGATGCGGTAGACGTGCTTGGCGAGGTCGTCGCCGATGTGCGAGGCCTCGTCGTACTCATTGAGCGTCTCAAGCTGGTGGTCGGCGGCGCAGGCGATGGTCATGCCCGAGTTCGTGCAGCGGAAGCCGAGGATGTAGCGGCCCTCGGATGCCCGTTTGAAGCGGGGGCGCAGCACCCGGTCGGTGAACGACTCGGCCCTACGCGGGTCGAAGTCCTTGCCGTTGGTGGGCTTCGGGGCGTCGTACTCGCCGATGCCGTCCTGGCGGTTGAGGATCTGGCTGGAGATAACGACCGACGCGTCGGCGTCCAGCATGGTGACCTCGTACTCGAGGATTGCGAGGTGGCGTTCCGTGAACGACACCAGGCGGCGCGACTGGATCAGCACGCGCTTGCCCGAGGGCGTGCGCCATTCGAGGGATCGGGAGAGGATGCCGCCGGCGAAGTCGAGGCGGCGCTCATAGCTGAGCAGATCCGCGAGGGTCAGGACGAGCGGCTCGTCGTCGACGTAAATGCGAATGATCTTGGCATCCGGCGCGTTGACGATCGTCTGCCCGACGCGTGCGAAGCCGAAGGCCTCTTCCGCGTGCCGGATCTGCCAGGTCTCGTGGAACCCGTTGATGAACGTGCCGTGGGCGTGGCCGTCCCGGCCCTCGTCCACGTTGCCGCGCAGGCCGAGGTACCCGTTGCCGATGGCGAACAGCGTCTCGGTGCGTCCCATGTCGTCACCCGAGAAGTCCTTCTCGACCAGGGCCCACTCGTCGATCGGAAATCGGTTGCGGTCGAGCGGGTCGTTCGTGTCGGTGATCCGGTTCATTCTCCGGCCTCCGTTTCGACGTTGGGGAGCAGCTCGTGCAGGTCGGTAACGACGACGTCGGCCCCGGCGTCGAGCAGGGTCTGCGTGCCCACGCCGCGGTCCACTCCGAGCACGAGGCCGAAGTTGCCGGCGCGGCCGGCCTGGATGCCCGAGTGCGCGTCTTCGACGACGACGCACTGGGCCGCATCGAGGCCGAGGAGTGCCGCGCCGAGCTCATAGGTGTCGGGGGCCGGCTTGCCGGCCAGGCCACGCTCGGCCGAGAGCAGGCCGTCGACGACGATTTCGAAGCGTCCGCGAATGCCGGCTGCCGCGAGGGTCTTCTCCCCGTTGCGCGAGCTGGTGACGACGGCCACGGCGAGGCCGGCGGCCACGACGTAGTCGAGGAACTCGATCGATCCCGGGTAGGGCGTGACGCCGCTTTCGGCGAGGGTCTCGTTGAAGGCCTCGTTCTTGCGGTTGCCGAGGCCGCAGACGGTGTTGCGCTCCGGGGCGTCCGTCGGGTCGCCGTCGGGCAGCTGGATGCCCCGGGAGGCGAGCAGCGACCGCACGCCGTCATAGCGGGGCTTGCCATCGATGTACTGGAAGTAGTCGGCCTCGCTGTAGGCGGGGCTCACTCCCTGGTCCTCGAGAAAGCGGGTGAACAGGCGCGACCAGGCGGCCATGTGAACATCGGCGGTGGGCGTGAGCACCCCGTCGAGGTCGAAGAGTACACCGCGCATGGACAGGAGCCGGGCGCGCGTTTCCGCGCGCGACAGGGGGAATCGCGTAGAAGTCATAACTGATGCCTTGCTTGGTAGGTCCTGAGACAGTGGGAGGTCTGATCGAAGCGGTCAAATGATCACGATCTCGATCGGGGGATCGACGTGATGTGCGCCAACGCGGCGAGGAATGCGATTGACGACGCTGCGGACCAGGGCTAGGACTGCATACGCCTGAATACTCCCCCCGATCCTATGCCCCCGAAGGCGTTGCGCCGATTTCTCCGGTTGCGCGGCCCTGATCCCCCGGTCTCCGGCGCGCCCGGAAAATCGGCCGATACTATTGGCAGGATGAACCAAGAACGGAGCGCGCTCTCGGCCGCACCCGCGTCCGCGAATCGATCGCGCTCCGCGCGGCTGGCGGGCCGGCGTTTCCGACAGCTCTTCTCGGTCACGGTCGCGGTTCTCGTCCTGCTGGTGGCGGGCCTCGCGATGGCCAACTTCAGCCAGGGTCCCCGCCTGGCCTCCGCCGAGATCAACCTCGACGCCGCCGTCACGCGTGGCAACGCGCGCCTGCTGCTCACCGCGAACCAGCCGCTGGCCGAGGTCCAAGCCGGCCAAGTGGCGGTATCCCCGGCTACAGAGGTCTCCGCCCGTGTCGCCGACCGCGCCCTGACGGTGGAGTTCGCCGGCATCCTGCGCTACAACACCGTCTATACGGTGACGGTGACGGATGTCGCGAGCATCACCCAGGACGCCACCGCCACCCTGGAATACGAGTTCACGACCCCGGACGTCGACATCTATGCGCTGCAGCGCGACAGCCGGGTGGATGACGCCGGCGCGAAGCGGCCCGACACCGTGCGCCGAACGACCCTGCAGGGCCGGGGCGACGGAGACATCGTGTTCAGCGCCCCGCGCATCCAGCAGTATGTCGCCCTGGAGAACCACCTCGCCGCCGTCACGCTCGCCGAAGACGACACGGCCACCCTCGAGGTGGTCTCGTTCGGGGGCGGGGACAACGTGCAGGTGCCCGTGCCGGGCGCGGGCGTGATCGAGAACCTGGCGGCCTCCCCGTCGAAAACCCTGATCGCGTACACCTTCACCAGCGCCCCGGAGACGGCGGGGCGCCGCTACGACCGCACCCCCTTCGTCTACGACCTGACCGAGTCCTCGGGCCTCCCGGCCGAGGTCACCGGGGTGGACGGCCTGCCGATGACGGTGATGGACCTGCGCTTCGTGCCGGACAGCACCTCTCTCGTCGTGCAGAACGCCGGGCAGACTCTGTTCCTGATCGACATGCTCGGCGACGCCGTGCTGACCCCGTTGGGCGAGCACGACGAGATGCGCGGATTCGTTCCCGGCACCCGCGCGCTCGTCGTCGCCGACCCCGACCAAGGCTCGACGATCGACCTCGCCGACGGTGCCGTGACCACACTCGACCTCGCGCCCAGCCTGCTCGAAGCGAGCGCCTACCCCGGCAAGCTCGTACTCCTCACCGAGCAGGGGCGCTACGCCCGCCTGTTTCTGCAGGAGACCGGCGACAGCAACCAGCTGACTTACCTGATCGCCGTCACCGACGCCGCCGACTCGAGCGTCGCGTTCACTCCCGCGTCGGACGCGTCGCGCGTGCGGGACTTCTGCGTCTCGCCGAACGGCCAGTACCTCGCGGTGGAGACGATCCCGGCGGCCGGCCTCGGCGACGACTACCCGACCCTGCCCGCGTTCTCGGGCATGACGACCACCCTGGTAGACCTCGACCGCGGCACCAGCAGCCGTAGCGTGTCCGGTTTTCTCCCTGATTGGTGCGGCTAACCGAGGGATACCCCCGCCAACCTCCTGCCGATGGCTTCCTGTCCCGAGCGCAACCGAGTCGAAACAGGACAAGATATACCCATGAGTCAGACCATCGACGCGCGGCCCTTCACCGCGCGCCGGAGGCCCGGCCGCGGCCTCTCCGTCGGCCTCGTCATCATCGGGCTAGTGATCCTGCTGCGCGTGTTTGCGCCGTCGGCCCCTGCCGACACCCTGGCGGACACCTTCCGCGACTTCGTCACCCTGTCGATCAGCGTGGTGATCGAGTCGCTGCCGTTCGTCTTCCTCGGCATCGTGCTGTCGATCGTGGTGCAGACCTGGCTGCCGGAGGGGTTCCTGCTGCGGCGCCTGCCGAAGAACCCGGTCGCCCGGCGGGTCGTACTCTCGCTGCTGGGCATGCTGCTGCCGGTTTGCGAGTGCGGCAATGTGCCTCTGGCGCGCGGCCTGATCGCCAAGGGGCTGACGGTCGGCGAATCGATGACGTTCCTCTTCGCGGCCCCGATCCTCAACCCGGTGACCATCATCACCACCCAGCAGGCCTTCGGTTGGGACAGTGGTATCCTGGTCTGGCGCATCGCCGGCGGATTCCTGATCGCCAACCTGATCGGCTACATCTACAGCCGGCACCCGAAACCCGAGTCCCTGCTCGCTCCCCGGTTTCAGGATGCCTGTGCACTCGGCGACCACCATGACGCGGCCGACGGGAAGATCAAGCGCAGCGCCGGCCTGTTCACGAAGGAGACCAGCGCGATGTTGCCGGCGCTCTTTATCGGCGCCGGACTGGCCGGGCTGATCCAGACCGCCGTCTCTCGCGAGGTGCTCGTGACGCTCGGCAGCCACCCGGTCTGGTCCGTGCTGGCGCTGATGGCCCTGGCCTTCGTGGTTTCGATCTGCTCCAACGTCGACGCCTTCTTCGTCCTCTCGTTCGGTGCGACGTTCATGCCCGGTGCCATCGTGGCCTTCCTGGTCTTCGGCCCGATGATCGACATCAAGATGCTGGCCCTGCTGCGCACGACCTTCACGGCCAAGACCCTGATGCAGCTCACCCTGATTGTGGCTCTCTGCTCCGCGGTTCTCGGATTGGCGATCAACTATGTCGTTTAGACGGCTCCTGCGGCGCTGGCGGGCGCGCTTCTCAGCATCGTGGGCATTGTGGCCACGGTCTACCTGGGGGTCAGCGGGCAGCTCGGGCTCTACATCCACCCCCGGTACTTCGTGTTCACCATGGTGATGGCCGTGATCGCCGCCGCGCTGGTCGTGGCCGCATTCGCTCTCCTGCCCGCAGCCGAAGACGAGCACGAGCACGAGCTGCCTGAGGACGACGGAGGACGCTGGGCGTGGCTCTGGCCGGCCGGCAGCATCCTGATCATCGTCGCGGCCACCGTGGGCCTCCTGGTGTTGCCGCCGGCGACCCTGACCACGGCCACGGTCGCCAAGCGCGACCTGAACGGCTCGACCTCGCTCATCACGCAGAAAGAGGCGAGCGACCTCGTCGGCGGCGACTACTCGACCTTCACCGTGCGGGACTGGTCCTCGCTGCTGCGCCAAGGCGCCGGCGAGGACTTCTTCGCCGACAAGACCGCGACCGTGACCGGGTTCGTCACGCCCGACACGAGCGACCCCGAGAACGTGTTCTTCGTGGCCCGCTTCGTCGTGTCCTGCTGCGCGGTCGACGCGCAGCCGGTCGGCATCCCCGTCTACTACCCCGGCTGGCAGGACGAATTCCCGACCGACAGCTGGGTTGCCATCGAGAGCGGTTTCAACACCAACCCGAGCATCCGCAGCGATGAGACCATCGCCCTTGTTCCGAGCGAGATCACGCCCACGGACCAGCCCGCCCAGCCGTACGTCTACTGACGCCGGCAAGCTGATCGGGCCGCTCTGACGCCCGGTGCCCGCTGCATCCGTCGCTACGCAAACTCGGAGAAATTGCCGAAACGCCGGCTGGGAGGCCCGGAGTGCGCCGAGCTGCGTGGCACGTTCCCGGGTGATTCGGGCGCCGCCCGCGGGGCTCGGCGAGCTCGACCCCCGATCAGGCGGCCGAGGCATCCTTGGGGTCGGTGGCGGCGTCATCCGTGCCGAAGTGGTTGCTGCCCGCGGTCACGCCGGCGAGCCGCAGCCAGGTGTCGACCACGGTGTCGGGGTTCAGCGACACGGAGTCGATGCCCTCGGCGACGAGCCACTCGGCAAAGTCCGGGTGGTCGCTGGGGCCTTGACCGCAAATGCCCACATACTTGCCGCGGGCCTTGCAGGCCGCGATCGCCATGCTGAGCAGTTTCTTCACGGCCGGGTCGCGCTCGTCGAAGCCGCCGGCGACGATCGCCGAGTCGCGGTCGAGGCCGAGCGCCAGCTGCGTCATGTCGTTGGAGCCGATGGAGAACCCGTCGAAGTAGTCCAGGAACTCGTCGGCGAGCAGCGCATTGGCCGGCAGCTCGCACATCATGACGATCTCAAGGCCGTTCTCCCCACGGCGCAGCCCGTTCTCTGCGAGCAGTTCAATAACGCCCGCGGCCTCGTCCAGGGTGCGCACGAAGGGGATCATCAGCTTGACGTTGGTCAGCCCCATCTCGTTTCGCACGAATGAGAGCGCCTCGCATTCGAGGTCGAAGCAGTCCCGGAACGAGGGCTCGAGGTAGCGGGACGCCCCGCGGAACCCGAGCATCGGGTTCTCTTCGTGCGGCTCGTAGGCCGGTCCGCCGATGAGGTTGGCGTACTCGTTGGACTTGAAATCGCTCATCCGCACGATCACGGTCTCCGGCGCGAAGGCGGCCGCGATCGTGGACACGCCCTCGGCCAGGCGCTTGATGTAGTAGTCGCGCGGATTGCCGTAGGCGGCGATGCGGGTGTTGATCTCGCGGGCCACGTCGGCGGGCTGGTCGGCCAGGTTGAGCAAGGCCTTGGGGTGGATGCCGATCTGACGGTTGATGATGAATTCGAGCCGGGCGAGACCCACGCCGTGGTTGGGCAGCTGGGCGAACGTGAACGCCTGCTCCGGGGTGCCGACATTCATCATGACCTTCACCGGGGCCGGCGGCAGGGTGGTGAGCGCGGTCTCCTCGATGCCGAAGTCGAGCAGCCCTTCGTAGATCAGGCCCGCCTCACCCTCGGCGCAGGACACCGTGACTTCGAGGCCGTCGGAGAGGATGTCGGTGGCGGTCCCGGTGCCGACGACCGCGGGAATGCCGAGTTCGCGGGCGATGATCGCGGCATGGCAGGTGCGGCCGCCGCGGTTGGTCACGATGGCGCTGGCGCGCTTCATGATCGGTTCCCAGTCGGGGTCGGTCATGTCCGCGACGAGCACGTCGCCGGTGGCAAAGCTCGCCATCTGGTCGATGGACGAGAGGATGCGCACGCTTCCGGCGCCGATCCGCTGGCCGATGGCGCGGCCCTCGACCAGGATCTTACCGGTCTCGTTCATCTTGAACCGGCTCTGGGACACCGCGGTCGCTCGCGACTGAACCGTCTCCGGGCGGGCCTGCAGGATGTAGATGCCGCCGTCGATGCCGTCTTTGCCCCACTCGATGTCCATCGGGCGTCCGTAGTGCGCCTCGATCGAGAGGGCGTAGCGGGCCAGCTCCTCCACGTCGGCATCGGTGATGCTGAACAGGTTGCGCAGGTCGACGTCCACGGGAACAAAGTCGATCGTGCGGCCGATTTCACGGTTCTTCGTGAAGGTCATCTGCAGCGCCTTCTCGCCGAGGGTGCGCTTGAGGATGGCGGGACGGCCGGCCTCGAGTGCCGGCTTGTAGACGTAGAACTCGTCGGGGTTGACGGCGCCCTGCACGACGGCCTCGCCCAGACCGTAGGAGGAGGTGATGAAGACCGCGTCGCGGAAGCCGGATTCGGTGTCCATCGTGAACATGACCCCGGAGGAGCCGATGTCCGAGCGCACCATGCGCTGGATCCCGGCCGACAGCGCCACCTCGGCGTGCTCGAAATCGTGGTGCACCCGGTAGGCGATCGCCCGGTCGTTGTAGAGGGAGGCGAAGACATCTTTGATGGCCGGCAGGATGTTCTCGATTCCGCGCACATTCAGGAACGTCTCCTGCTGACCGGCGAAGGACGCATCCGGAAGGTCCTCGGCGGTGGCGCTGGAACGCACCGCCCAGGAAATGTCGTCGGAGCCGCCGTGCTTCAGGACCAGGGCCGCGTAGGCGGCCCGGATCTGGGACTCGAACTCGGGCAGGAAGGGCGTGTCACGCATCAGGCCGCGGATTTCCTTGCCGGCCGCTGCCAGCGCGGTGACGTCGTCGATGTCGAGGCCCCGCAGGCGCTCGATGATCCGCTGGTCCAAACCGGAATCGGACAGGAACCGGCGGTAGGAGTCCGCGGTGGTGGCGAATCCGTCGGGCACCTTGACGCCGGCCGACGTCAGATTCTGCACCATTTCGCCCAGGGAAGCGTTCTTGCCGCCCACCCGGTCCAGGTCCGTGAGTCCGATTTCGGAAAACCAGAGGATGTCTGTCGTCATGTGTTCTGCTCCCTTGCAGTGTGCGACCAGAGGTGAGGCCACGAGGTGAGGAGGCTCACCTCATGGATAAGCGACCTATTCCCATAGTGACAGGTCTATCCGGCCTGAGCGCAATTTGTTTACTTGATTGACATGTTCACTTGTCTGCGTTTTGAATGTGAGTCAGCGCTTGAGGTTCATTTGCTGCAGAATCATGGCCGACATCTCCTCCACGGACATGCTCGCCGAGTTGAGGAATGGGATTCCGTGGGAGGCATAGAGTCGCTCCGCACTGCGCAGCTCGAACCCGCACTGCCGCAGAGACGCGTAGGGCGAACCTTCCCGGCGCTGGGTGCGCACCTGGCTCAGGCGCAGGGGATTGGTGGTGAGCCCGAAGCACTTGTCCACGAACGGTCGCAGTGGCTTGGGGAGACCCTCCCGCTCGAAGTCCTCGTCGACGAGAGGAAAGTTCGCCGCGAAGATGCCGTGCTGCAGCGCCAGGTACATCGTGGTGGGGGTCTTGCCGCAGCGCGACGGGGCCACCAGGATCAGCTGCGCCTTCTCGAGCGCTCGCAGGCTCTGGCCGTCATCGTGCTCCATCGCGTATTCGACGGCCGTCATGCGGGACTGATAGCGGGCGGCGTTGCCGAGGCCGTGGGCGCGCCCTGGTTCGTTGCTGGCCTGCGTCGCCAGGGTCTCCTCGAGCTCGCCGAGATAGGTTCCGAGCAGGTCGATCAGGGTGGCCGTGCAGGTGCCGAGGGTGCGGCGGATGTCGCTGGTCACGGCCGTGGAGAATACGATCGGCTTCTGGCCGCGCTCCACCAGAGCGTCGATCAGGTCGACCACGGCCTGGGCCTGGTCCACATTCAGGATGAACGGGATCGTCGTGCGGTCGAACTCCACGGTGGGGAACTGGGACAGGAGGGTGCTCCCGAGCGTTTCCGCCGTGATTCCGGTGCTATCCGAGAGAAAGAAAACCGGGCATGGATCGTCAGTGGCCATACCTCATTGTGTACCTCCCGGCAGGCTCGGCGCGGATCGGTGCGCGCGTACTGAGCGCCGCAGTCGATTCCGCGAGTTGCCGTCGTCGCATCGTGCGCAGCAGACTTGAGTCTGGGGTTGCGACTGATTCGTCCGCCCGGTAGCTAAGGAACCCACCATGACTGAACCGAATGATGCACGCGTCGGCCTCTACATCGACTTCGACAACATCGTCGTCTCTCGTTATCAGCAACTACACGGACGAAATGCCTTCCAGCGCGATGGCATCCGTAATTTCGACAGATCGAGCGCGGATGCCGAGCCCGAGGTTGCCGCGAAGCTGAACGCCGCGACGGTCGACTTCAACGCGATCATTGATTTCGCCGCGTCGTTCGGCACGCTGGTTGTCAATCGCGCGTACGCCGACTGGTCCGTGCCCGTGAATGCGAGCTACCAACGCCAGCTCATGTCCCGAGCGGTTGACCTCACCCAGCTCTTCACCACGACCACGCGGGGAACGAAGAACGGGGCGGACATCCGTCTTGCCGTCGACGTGGTCGAAGACCTCTTCCGGCTGCCCGACCTCACCCACGTCATCATCGTCGCCGGTGACTCGGATTACATCGCCCTCGCCCAGAAGTCGAAACGTCTCGGTCGCTTCGTGGTGGGCATCGGAGTGGCCGGGTCGACCAGCACCTCCCTCGCGGCTGCGTGCGACGAATTCGAAGACTATGACTCTCTCCCCGGCATAGCGAAGGTCGCCGCCGCCGCGCCCGCCCCCGTGGCGCTCGTGCAGAAGCCCCCGTCGGGCAGGAAGGCCGCAGAACCCGCGACCATGCCACCCAAGACGGTGCCCGTCAAAGCCCGCACCCTGACGACGATCCCGATGTTCTCGCACACCACAAGTTCGCAATTCGACGAGCCGGAGCCGGAACCGGCCGAGGACATCGACCCTCAGACAATCGCGTCGGAGCTCCTCGTGCGTGCCCTGCAGATCGGGCACGCAAAGGGCGACGACGACGAGTGGCTGAACACCGGCACGGTAAAGAACCAGATGCGCCGGATGGACCCCTCGTTCAACGAAAAACCGCTCGGCTTCCGTTCCTTCACCGACTTCCTCTCCTCGCGCAGCGAGGTGGCCGAGCTGCAGGAAGATGGCCCGCATCGGCTCATCCGTCTGCGCCCGGAGGCGAACGCCGGACGCTGAGTCGGTCCGTGCGGTCCGGCGCCGAGCAGGAGCAACGCGTGGTGTGTCAGAACCAGGTTCCGTCGAACACAGACAGCGGTGTGATCTGAGCCCGTGAGCGTTTCGACCGAGACGAAGGCTGCTTTCAAGACGACCGAATTCATCGCCTGAATGCTGATTCTCGTCGCGCGTTCATCGCTTCCGCCATGGTCGATAACGGGGACGACGGGCAGGGTTTCGGGGCCAGCTCCGCCTGGCTGTCCGCCACGCTCCTCACCATCGGTTACATGATTAGCCGCGGCCCGGCCAAATCGGGAAGCCGTGAGAACTACGACCGTGACGAGCGCGACAACCGCCGCTAACTGACTCGGTGCACGGACCGGATCTGCCCTTGACGCGGCGTCCGTACAGGAGGCCCCCTACGCTTCGCGCAATGGGCCTTCTGCTCCGTGCAGGGCGCTGGAGCGTCCCGAACAACACCCGCCGTGGCTTCGGGGCCAGGGATATCGCCGATGTCGGCGACGGTGAAGAAGAGGAGGCACGTCGTTTTCCCGTTCCGCAGCTGCCGGAAGTGGGCAGCAAGGGAACTGTGGAAAAAAACGGGGACGCAGAGGCAACAGCGAAGGACTTCGATGCCATGATGGGCGACATCGACGTGGGACTCGGACAATAATCATGGGCGAATTTGTCTACGGAAATCCCGCTGTCATCGTCGAGTTCGATGATCGGGGTCTCGCAGCTCAAGATCGTCATCCTCGCCAAGGTGCGTCGAGGGGAGAGCTTCTCTTTCTCCTGGGAGTACACGGCGGCGGCTGGCAGCGGCCACAGCTCCATCTGGATCCACCCCACCATCCCGTTGCAGTTCAACTTTCAAGGCAGCAAAGAACCTCTCCTGAACCGGGCAAGGGTGGAGTAACTCGTCCGCATCTCGAACACACCCGCCGGTCTGCGCGTCACCCCAGAGCCGCCCCAACCGGGGGAAGTGCGACTCTGATTCTCAGAGCGGTCGCGAGAGCCGATCGGCCGTGATTTGTTCAAGGAAGTTCGCAGACCGCCACGAAAAAGCCCCGGCTTCACCGCGCCTGGGGGGAGGCGAGGAATCTGCCGGGGCCGATTCGTTTGGAGTGGGGGAACTCCATTGACCACGGTACGGCGGACGGGCTGAATTTCGGCTGGACGAGCCCCCATGTCGGAACAAAACCGGCCGGTCGCCGCGGAACCGGGCATCGACCGCGTGTTCGCCGACGCAGGCCGACGGGGGCATCGCCGTCGGAACCGGGACGGGGGTCGCGATCGCCTCCGATGGGTCATCCTCGCCAGCGACGACCCGCGCCCGGAAAACAGCGCTCTTTCGGTGGTCTCCCGGCGGGCATAAAATCTCGGCATGTCTGCTGACCCGGATGACTATCGTCAGGCCCTGGAGCGAGCGAAAGCCCATGCCCTGGACTGGCTCTCCTCCCTGCCCACCCGGCTTGTGGGGCCACGCGTCGACGCCGACACCCTCGCCGCGGGCTTCGCAGCGCCGCTGCCGCTGCAGCCGACGGACCCGGCGGAGGTGATCGACGAGCTGGCCCGGCTGGCCGAACCGGGGCTGATGGCGATGACGTCCGGCCGCTTTTTCGGCTGGGTGATCGGCGGCACGTTGCCGGCAGCCCTGGCAGCCGACTGGCTGGTCAGCGCGTGGGACCAGAACGCCGGCATGCGCTTCGCGACCCCGGCCACGGCCGCCGCCGAGGAGGCCGCCGGCGGCTGGATCCTCGATCTGCTGGGTCTGCCGGACGGCGCCGACGTGGGCTTCACCACCGGGGCCACCATGGCGAACTTCGTAGGTTTGGCGGCCGGACGCGATCATGTGCTCGGCGGCGCCGGCTGGGACGTCGCGATCGCCGGTCTGGCCGGGGCGCCCCGCGTCGCCGTCTACGTGGGCGATGAGCGCCACGCGGTGATTGACCTGGCCCTGCGCTACCTGGGACTCGGCGCCCCCATTGTCGTCCCGGCCGACGACCAGGGCCGCATGCTCCCCGAGGCCCTGGCGGCCGCGCTCAACCAGGGCACTGGCCCCGCGATCGTCTGCCTTCAGGCCGGCAATGTGCACTCCGGCGCCTTCGACCCGGTCGGTGAACTCACCGACCTCGCCCACCAGCATGGTGCCTGGGTGCACGTCGACGGCGCCTTCGGCCTCTGGGCCGCAGTGAGCCCGCGCTACCGCGAGCAGCTGGCAGGCCTCGACACCGCCGATTCCTGGGCCACCGACGCGCACAAGACACTCCAAGTGCCCTACGACTGTGGCATGGCCATCGTGGCCAGGCCCGCCGAGCTGCGGTCCACCTTCGGGGTGCACACGAGCTACCTGTTCGCCGACGAGACCGGTCCGGGTGACCCCTACGAAAAGGTGCCCGAGCTGTCGCGCCGGGCGCGCGGTGTTCCGGTCTGGGCGGCTCTGCGCTCCCTGGGCCGATCGGGCACCGTGATGCTGGTGGAGCGGCTGGCCGATCACGCCCGGGCCATCGCCGACGGACTGGGTCGCATCACCGGCGCCGAGGTGCTCAACGACGTGGTCTTCACCCAGGTCTGCGTCAGCTTCGGCGACGACGAGCGCACCCGACGGGTGACGGAAGAACTACTCAAGGAGGGAACCGCCTGGATGTCGGGTTCGCGTTGGCAGGACCGGGATGTGCTGCGGGTCTCCGTGAGCAACTGGTCGACGGATGCGGACGACGTCGCCGCATCCGTGGCTGCCGTCGAACGGGCCTGCGCGGCGGTCGCGCGCAACCGTCCGACGGAATATGAGAAGGCATGAATACGGCCGTGGTCCGGGCTGATTCCAGGGCTGGCCCGGGCCCGGTCCGGGCGGCGATTCGTGCTCCGATCGGCGGCCGCCACCGACGGCCCGCGAGAGGCCGCTGGAGACGACGGTCGTAGGATCGAAGTAACAAGGATTGCCACAGGTTGCCGGTTGCCCCGGATTCACCGGCAACTGGAGGTATGTCGAATGCTCGCTCAACCACGGGTCGTCATCGTCGGCGGCGGAATCAGCGGATTGGCGACAGCACACTACCTGCACCGCCGGCTTGGCGACGGGGTGCGTCTCACTCTGGTTGAGGGTGGGGCGCGGTTGGGAGGCAAGATCTCCACTGAGCAATTCGGCGGGCACCTCGTTGACGTCGGACCTGACGCGCTGATGGTGCGGGCACCCGTGGTGGCAGCCCTCATCGAGGATCTCGGGGTCAGCGACCTCGTCGTGGCCCCCGCCGGGTCCGGCGCACGCATCTGGTCGCGCGGTAAGCTGCGACGGCTCCCGGCCGGCACCCTCTTCGGCATCCCCGATCGGCTGCTGCCCCTGATGAAATCCCGACTGCTGTCGCCGCTCGGTCTTGCCCGTGCTGCCCTGGACCTCGTGAAGGCGGCCCCGGCGGGATTGCCAGACGACCCCACAATCGCCGAAATCGTTCGCCCGAGGATGGGCGGGCAGGTGTTCGATCGCCTCGTCGATCCGCTGCTCGGAGGTGTGCATGCCGGCAGGGCCGACGAGCTCAGCGCTCGGAGCACCGCGCCTGACATCGACGCTCTCGCCCGCGGCAATCGCAGCCTCTACCTCGGACTGCGGCGCCGACGCCGGAATGCCCCACCCAAGCCCGCCGGAGCAGGAGGTGCGGTCCTCGTCACCCTCCGTGGGGGACTCGCCCGGTTGATCGACGCACTGGCCGTCCACGTCGTGGGCGACGATGTGCGCCTCGGTACGGCGGTCGTCTCCGTGTCGCGCGGCACCGCCGGCTATGAGGTGAAACTGAGCGATGGCACGGTGCTCGAGGCCGACGCGGTGGTGCTCGCCACTCCCGCGTTCGCTGCGGCGGACATGGTGCGCAAGGAAGCCCCCGACCTGGCCGCCGCGCTGGCGGGTATTCCCTACGTCGATGTTGCCACGATCTGCCTGGCCTATCCGCGCTCCGCCGTCGCCCACAACCTCGTCGGCACGGGCTTCCTGGTGCCGCCGGAGGAAGGCAAACTCATTGTCGGCTGCACCTGGTCCAGCGCCAAGTGGCCGCACCTCGCCGATGACACAACCATGATCATCCGCTGCATGGTGGGCAGGCGCCGCGACCAGCGCTGGATGGACCTCGATGAGGACACCCTGGTCAGCCAGGTGCACGCCGAACTCGTCGAGGCCATGGGTCTGACCGGGCGCCCGACCGAGCAGCACATCGAGCGCTGGCTGCAGGCGATGCCGCAGTACATCGTCGGCCATCAGGGCCGGCTCGCCGCCGCGGAGGTGGCTCTGGGTCGGCTGCCGGGGCTCTACCTGACCGGTTCCGCCTACCGGGGGGTCGGGCTGGCCAGCTGCGTGGCCGATGCCGAGCGCACCGTCGACAAGCTCGCGCAGCTTCTGACCGATGCGCGTCCCGCGAGCGAGGTGCCCGCATGAGCGGGCTCAGCATCCCCCTCGGCGAGACCGCCGTGTTGCCGACCCTGCCGACCGCCCGCCGTGGAAAGGGCCCGGACTACGCGCAGCGCCCGATGCTGGTGTTCTGGGAAACCACCCGCGCCTGCCCGCTTGCCTGCAAACACTGCCGGGCCAGTGCCACGATGCAAGCCCTACCGGGCGAGCTGACCACGGCAGCGGGCAAAGACCTGATTGACCAGGTGGCCGGATTCGGCCGGCCGTACCCGATCCTGGTGCTCACCGGCGGCGACTGCCTGATGCGCCCTGACCTGTTCGAACTCGTCGACTACGCCACCGGCCTTGGACTGCCGACGGCGCTGTCCCCGTCGGTCACGCCGAGTCTCACTCCGCAGATGATCGAACGGATCGTGGCGAGCGGGGTCAAGGCGGTGTCGATCAGCCTTGACGGCGCCGTCGCCGCGACCCATGAGGGCGTGCGCGGGATCCCGGGCCACTTCGACGACACCATGGCGGCGATCCGGGCTCTCGCCACGGCGGGGTTGACCGTCCAGGTCAACACGACCGTCATGCGCGCCAATGTCGACGAGCTCGCAGATGTCGCGGCCCTGATCAAGAACGCCGGCGCCGCTATCTGGGAGGTCTTCTTCCTCGTCCAGGTCGGCCGCGGCGTCTCGACCGAGGCCGTCAGCCCAGCGGAGCACGAAGACATCTGCCACTTCCTCTTCGACGCCTCCCAGCACGGCTTCATCGTGCGCACGGTCGAGGCACCCTTTTTCCGGCGAATCGTCGCCCGCCGACGCGCCGGTGACCCTGCACCGATGAGCGCACCGTACAACACCCTGTCCGCGAGGCTGGAAGCCCTGATGGGGCCGCCCGCGGGCCTGCCACGGGCGCAGACCGCGTCGACCCGCGACGGCAAGGGCATCGTCTTCGTGGCCTACGACGGCGAGGTCTACCCGGCCGGGTTCCTGCCACTCGGCCTCGGGAACGTGTGCACGACCCCGCTGGCCGAGATCTATCGGGACAACCCGCTACTCAAACAGATCCGGGCCACGGAGTTCACCGGCCGCTGCGGCAGCTGTGAGTACGCGGACCTGTGCGGGGGCTCCCGAGCCCGCGCGTTCGCGTCGAGCGGCGATCCGCTGGGGGAAGACCCGGCCTGCCCGTTCCAGCCCGGCGCGGCCGGCGCCCACGTCGGTGCCTGAGTCCCAGCCAGTGGATGGCCTCGTGCCCGCGCCTTCCGCGGAGCCAGCCGGGTACGACGCCGTGGTCCTCCTCGGCTTCGGAGGCCCCGAGGGCCAGGACGACGTCATCCCGTTCCTACGGAACGTCACCCGGGGCCGCGGAGTTCCGGAGGCACGCCTCGAAACCGTGGCCGCCCACTACCGCTCCTCGGGTGGTGTGAGCCCGGTCAACGCCCAAAACCGGGCGCTCCGTGACGCGCTCCAAACCGAACTGGCCGCCCGAGACACCTTCGTGCCGGTGTACTGGGGGAACCGCAATTGGGCTCCGTACCTGCGAGACGCCGTGACTGCGGCCGTCGACGCCGGCCACACCCGATTGCTCGCGCTCACGACGAGCGCGTACAGCTCCTACTCGAGCTGCCGGCAGTACCGGGAAGACCTGGCCGAGGCGCGGTGCGCCACCGGGCTCGGCGACGCCGTGCGCATCGACGCGGTTCGCCCCTACTTCGACCATCCCGGCTTCGTCGCCCCGTTCGTGCTCGGCGTCTGCTCCGCCCTCGCCGACTTCGCGCGGCAGGGCCTGGCCCCGGACGACGTTCACGTGCTCTTCACAACCCACTCCATCCCGATGGCGGATGCCGAGCAGAGTGGCCCACGCGAGCGATCCTTCGGTGCCGGCGGGGCCTACGAGGCGCAGCACCGGGCCGTCGCGGAGGTGGTGATGGCCGCCGTTTCAGCGGCGGCGGACGACGACACAGTGGCCGACGCCACCCCGGCCTGGTCTCTGGCATTCCAGTCGCGGTCGGGTCCGCCCGAAATGCCTTGGCTCGAACCTGACGTCAACGACGTCATCGTCGTGCTCGCCGCGGCCGGCACGCGGGCCGTCGTCGTGGTGCCGATCGGATTCATCTCCGACCACATGGAGGTCTCCTGGGACCTCGACACGGAGGCGGCGGCCACTGCCGCCGCGCACGACTTGGGGTTTACCCGGGTGTCGACCCCCGGCCTGCACCCGGCGTTCGTGGCGGGGCTCGTCGACCTGTTGCTTGAGCGACTGACGCCGGCAACGACCCCGGAACGCTGCGCGCTCACCGCGCTCGGACCATGGACGGATGCGTGCCCGGTGGGATGCTGCGAAAAGGGGCCGGCCCGGAGGCCGGGGGTGGAACCCTCATCCCCAGCAGGAAATCCCGCGGCCAGGGAGGTCCTTTATCGGGGGAGGCGCACCGCTGACGCCCGCGCAACTGGCCGAACGGATGGCCGCCATCCGCGGGTGACCCCGGCCTCCCACCGATTGGGTACGCTCGGCGATAGGGCTCAAGAAGGCTAACGAAGGACCAACCGTGACCCACCCGTATCCGTTGTATGTGGCCATCCGGGCGCAGTGCTTCTGCTGCCAGTCGCTGCAGCCGTTCACGTTCACCTCGGCGACCGACCAGGTGGTCTGCGCATCCTGCCTGCACCACCTGGGGGCGGAAAAGGCCACCCGCCGGGACGCGGAGCACATCAAGCTGTGGGTCGGGCAATACGCCGACCAGCAGGAGAACCACCGGCAGTTCACCGAGAAGTCGGCGGGGGCGGATGCCGAGCAGCAGGCGGTGATCGACGGGCTCACGGCCCAGGTGGTGGAGCTGCGCGGCGTCGTGGCCGGCGAGTCCGACCGCACGAAGAGCGCCGGGGTGCGCGCGCTCCTCGAGAGTGACCTGGTGCGGCGCGCCGAGCGGAAGACCGAGCTCGCGCACCGTCAGCTCGACTGGGCTATGGCCGTGCTCTGGCGGATCGGGCAGCTGCACCACGCCGTGGAGGGCATGCCGCTGGCCTGCGTCTGCGGGCGCGCCGCCGCGGCTTGCGCGGAAGGTCGGGCGATCGATCCGCAGCGGCAGGCCGTGCTCGACTGGGAGCGGAAGAACCTCCTGCTGCTGCGCGCCGGCTCCCGGCACGCCCTGCCCGACGACCACCCCGAGGTGCGGGCCTCAAAACGACAGCCGTGAGAGGTGCGGGCCGCCAACCCCTCAAACGTGTCGGTGCACCGGCGAGCGGACGGCGGGGGCCTACGCTGGAAAAATGGAACCCCTCAACACCCTGCACATTGTCTCCGGCGTCTTCATCGTCGGGCCCATGGCCATCCTCCCCATGACCGCCATGCGCTCCATGCGTGCCGGGGAAGCCGGCCAGGTGGCCTCACTGGCGAAGTCCACCAATCTCTTCACTCTGCTGTCGCTGCTGGTGGTGTTCCTCGGTTTCGGCGCGGTGGGCTTCAGGGACAACGCCTCCCTTGCGTCGACCTGGATCTGGCTGTCGATCGTGCTCTACGCGGTGGCCCTCGTACTCAGCCTGTTCCTGGTGGTTCCGGCCATGAAGTCGGTCTCAGAGCTCCTCGCCGAGCAGTCCGCCAGCGGTACCCGGGTCGCCGGCGCCAAGGTCGCCGGTTACTCGCGCGTGGCCATGGGCTCGGGCATCGTCTCGCTGCTCCTGGTGGTCGTGGTCGTGCTGATGGTGGTCAAGCCGGTCTAGCCGTTCACAGTCTCGCCGGGCTAGTCCAGGTCGCCCACCGAGACCAGGCCGTCGTGACGGCGGCCATCGAAGATGATCGTCGGGATCTTCACGGTGTGGATGCTCTCCTCGACCAGCCGCGTGTTCGCGGCGATGATGTCCGCGACCTCGTCGGAGGCGGCGACGGATGCCACGTCGGCGACCTGTTCCTGGCTCAGGCCGAATTCGGCCGACCAGTCCTGCAGCAGCGCGGTGGCGACAGCCGGCTCGGCGCCGTTGATCACGCTCTGCCAGGAAACGCCCTTGTCATCGACTTCCGTGTAGATCCGGCGCAGGATCTCCCAGTCGACCGGCGTGGCGGCGTCGGCGAGAGGGTTCAGCCGCAGCGCCTCGAGGTACTGGGTGACGAGCAGCGAGTTCTGGAACTTGTAGCCGTCGGCGGCGGCGATCGGGTAGGCGATGTAGGTGAGGTTCATCCGGTCGTCGAACCCGGCCTCCTCGATGTTGTTGAACAGCTGCAGGCAGTAGGTGCAGCCGGGGTCGATGACCTCGAGCGCGGTTTCCTTCTTCGCGTCGTAGACGCCCAGGTAGCTGGCGTTGGCGGGCAGGTATTCCTCGGCCTCCCAGTTCTGCATGCGGGAGGGGATCGCCGAGAACGTCTCGCCGAGGCTGGCGAAGTCGTTGCCGAAGGCGCCGATCACGTCGCCGGAGAGCAGGGACTCGCCGAAGGTGGGCGTCTGGTCGGGGATCGAGCAGGCCTCGGCGCCCAGGCTGCAGGATGCGGAATCCTGCTTGTTGCAGGTGCCGTAGACGTACAGGTTCACACCGCTCTTGACGACGACGTATGCGCTCCAGACGGTGGTGAGCACCACGAGCAGCGCGACCACCTCGAGGGCGACGGATGCCGGGCCGACGAGCTTCGGACGGCGCACCGCCAGCGGCGCGAGCAGGTGGTCCTTGATGTCCTGCTTGAAGGTGGTGTCGCAGGGGCGGAACGTGACACGGCGGAGGGTGCAGTTCCACGCCCTGCCTAGGTAGCGGCGGTATCGTGCCGACACGGCCCCCATGAGAACGAGAACGATGAATGCGGCAATGCAGAACACTTAGGAGAGGCCTTTCATCAGGCGCGCGAGGGCCTGTGCGGCCTGATCGACATCGGCCGTGGTTGAGTGCAGTCCGAGCGAGAAGCGCAGCAGCGGCGGCAGCCCGAGCTGGTCTTTCAGGTAGTGGTGGGCGCAGAAGTAGCCGCTGCGCACCATGATGTGGGACTGGGAGAGGAACACGGCGAGCCGGTGCGAATCCTGTTTCGGGGCGTAGGCGCTGATCACCGGGCTGGCCGCGGTGTTGACCAGAGTGAGGCCGGGGATGTCGCCGAGACCCTCGAAGAGACGCTGCGAGAGACCCTGAAGGTGCTCGGCCGCGGGCCGGCCGCCAGGGCGCACCTGTCCCAGCCACTCGATCGCATGGCGCAGGGCGATGATCTCGCCCCAGGCCTGCAGCCCGGGTTCGAGCAGGGCGCCCGGGTCGTTGGCGAGAAGGTCGTAGGAGTCTTCGCGGACGTCCGCCACCATGCCGCCGCCCACGAAGGTGAGCTCGAGGGAACTGAGCAGCTCGTGGGTGGCGACGACCACGCCGAGGCTGGCGCCGTACATCTTGTGGGCGGAGAAGCAGAGCGCGTCGGCCTCGGTTTTGGCCAGCAGGGTGCGTTCGTGCGCCATGGCCTGGGCGGCGTCGAGAATGACGATGCCGCCGCGGGCGTGGGTGTCGCGCACCAGGTCGGTGAGGTTGGTAAGCAGACGCCCGTCGATGTTGGAGGCCACGTTGACGACCACGATCGCGCGTTCGAGCTGGGCCGGCCGGTAGACCAGGGCGCCGTCGGGGGCCCGGTCGAGCACCAGGCGGGGCACCCCCAGTCGGGTCGCCGCCGTCATGGTGGGCAGGAAGACCGAATTGTGCTCGATGTGGCTCGTGACCATCTGCCCGAACCGGCCCTGCGGCAGCTGTTGCAGCAGCAGGTTCAGCCCGAAGGTCGTGTTGAGGGTGAAGGAGACCGCGTGACCCCGGCCGGAGAGGCCGAGCAGCTCGAGCACGGCCCGGCGGGCGTCCTGCACCTCCCGGTCGACGCGGGTGCCCCAGGCGTACTTCACGCGCCCGCCGCAGGCGTTGTACTCCGTGTAGTACTCGGTCAGGGCGTCGAGGACCGGCTGCGGCCGGAGGCTCTGACAGGCGGAGTCGAGGTAGACCGCGCCGGGTTCGAGGTAAGCGAAATCGGCGAGACGGCCGGTTTCGACCGCAACCGGTGGCGTGCGCCGGAACAACCCAGTGTGCTTCATTGCCTTCAATTCTTTCCGGCTCATTCTAGGCGAGCAGCGGGTTCTGCCCGGCGCGGCTGGGAACCGGCTGGGAGCGTGGTGGTCATAGCTTCATCCGTCGCACCGGGCTAGGCCTGGGCCGCAACGAGCACGGTCCAGGTGAGACCGAAGTCGTCGCTCGCGACGACCCCGCGTCGGTCGGCGGCGAGGAGCCAGGGCACGCTCCCGCCGACGAAGCCGAAGGCCTCCGGGCTGCCGTCGGTCTGTCCTCCGCGGGTCCAGGTTCCGCTTCCGGCCTCCTCGTGCCAGAGCACGCCCTCCGGGTCGATGCCGACGACACCCCCGCCGGCCGCGGCATCCTGAACGTCGATCAGGTACAGCATCGGTGCGCCGGGGACCAGCGCGAACGTGCGCCCGGCATCCTTGCTCACGGCGAGGCCGTTCTCGGTGGTCGCGAAGACCCGGTTGGGGGTC
Source organism: Cryobacterium sandaracinum (assembly GCF_004403415.1). Taxonomy (NCBI): domain Bacteria; kingdom Bacillati; phylum Actinomycetota; class Actinomycetes; order Micrococcales; family Microbacteriaceae; genus Cryobacterium; species Cryobacterium sandaracinum. Next base: position 21,151 of record NZ_SOGO01000042.1, on the reverse strand, counting down.
GCCGGGTCGGCGGCGAGGTCGCGCAGCGCCACCGCGGCTCCGGGCGACCAGGTGGCCCCATCGTCGTCGCTGATGCTGACCCTGCCGGCGGCGGCGTCGTAGCCGTAGACGCGCAAGGCTCCCGGCGGCAGGGTCACCGCGTCGAGGTCGTGGAAGTCGGTCTTGCCGGCGAGAGAGACGTTCGACCACGTGGCTGCCGCATCCACGCTGCTGATCAGTCCCACGTTGGGGCCCACCAACGTGGACTCGTCGGAGCCCGGATGCCCGGAGGCCAGCAGCAGGCCCGGCGCGGCCACCGTGAAGCCCATGGCGTCGAAGGCCGGGCCATCGCTCGGGGTGGGCTGGGTGAGCCCGGCCTCCGGCGCGCCGGCCAGGTAGCTGTCGGGCAGCAGGTCGGTCGGGATCTGCCACACGCCCTGGTGCGTGCCGGCGTAGGTCTTGCCGGTGGACGGGTCGGCGCCGAGGCCGTGAATGTGTTCAAAAGCCGCCGTGGTGGGGGCGGACGTGCCGGTTGGCGGAGCAGCCGGAGTGGGCGCGCAACCGGCCAGCGCGGCCGCGAGGCCGACGGTGATCAGGGCGGCGCCGCCGAAGCGGAGGGTTCTGCTGGACGTCGTCATGGGTCAGTACGCGGCGAGGAGGTCGGTCATGACGGCGATTTCGGCGGATTGCGACGCGACGATGGTGGCCGAGAGGGTCTGGGCGTCGGCGTTGCTGCCCTCGTCGATGTGCGTCTGCGCCATGGCGATTGCGCCCTCGTGGTGCGCGATCATCAGCTTGAGGAACACCCGGTCGGCGTCTGCGCCCGAGGCGTTGCCGAGCGTCATCATGTCGGCCTCGCTCATCATGCCGTCGGTGCCGTGGTTCATGTCGGACATGCCGCCCGTTTCGGCGCCCCACTCGCCCAGCCAATCGGTCAGCTGGGTGATCTCGGGCTCCTGCGCGGCCTTGATCTTGGTCGCCAGGGCGACGACGCGCGGGTCGGTGCCGTGCTTGGCGAGGAAGTCGTCGCTCATCGCGACGGCCTGCTCGTGGTGGGGGATCATCATCTGGGCGAAGTCGACATCCGCGGCGTTGGCGTTGGCGGACGCGGTGGCGGTGGGTCCGTCGGCGGCCGGGGCGTCGGCGGCCGGGGTCGGGTCGCCGCAGGCGGTAAGGGTGAGCGCCGTGGTGAGCGCGGCGGCGGCGATCAGCGAGGTGCGGATGGTGCGGAGCATTCGTGTTCCATTCGTTGACAAAAGGGTGAGAAACCGGGGGCCGGGGTGCGGCCGGGCCGCGCAGGCCGGTGGGGTGCGCTGGCGAGGGTTTCGGCCTAAATGCGGCTGATGGAGAGCAGGGTGAGGCGGGGCCGATGCAGGTGCAGCGGAATCTCCCAAAAGGAGCCGACGATGAAGCTGCTGGCCTCGAGCAGGCGACGGCAGGCCGACGGGCGCCGTGCCAGCAGAATCAGGCCGACCAGCACAAGCAGCAGGGAACACGTCATCGAGAGGGTGGCCAGACCGGACATCGCGTGGGTGTCGGCGCTGCCGAGTGCGCCGGCGGACAGGGCGACCACGGTCGCGGTCGCGGGCGCGATGCGCTCAAGCAGCGGGCCGGTGAGGGATGCGGGGAGGGATGCAGCGAGGGATGCAGCGAGAGGCGCGGCGGATGATGCGGTGTGCCCGGCCGCGGAGTGTGCGTCGGCGGTCATCGCAGTGGTCATGGTTGTTGACGCTGTTGTTGATGAGGGAGCCGGAGCGGTCGGGGCCGAGGACAGGCCGCCCGGTCCGTGCGCCGGCCCGTGTCCGGTTCCGGCCGTGTGCGCCGCGAGCAGGCAGAGCAGCAGCGCGGCCATCATGAGCAGGGCGGAGTGGAAGACCCGGCGTCCACCACGGAGCGAGATCGCAGCGCGAGTGTGCAGCTTGCCGCCTCCGTCCGAACTGTGGTCTGGGCTTCCGTCGGCCTGTCGCTCACCGTGGATGCCCTTTCAGGATATACCGGGCGGATCGGCGTCAGCTGGGAGCAGCCTCGGTCCGGGGCGACACCCGGGCCGGGGCTCACCCCCAGTCGAGCGCGAGCACCCACGACCCGTCGGTGTCGCGGCGCAGGTCGTAGCGGTGTTGTTCCTCGTCGCCGCGCGAGGCATCGAGGCGCCAGAGCTCGGTGTCGATGCGGGACGGCACGCCGCCGGCATTCTCCCACCAGCGGGTGCGGGTGAAGATCGCCTGCGGCTGGCCGATGACGGTGTGTTCGAACCGGTTCCAGATGAACGCCCGCGGGTCGCCGTCGATGGACAGCTCCACGTCGACGACTGCGTCAATGATCTGAGGCATGCGTGGCTCCCTTGATTTTCTCGAACATCTATTCGATTCTGTGAGTGTAGTTCATGCCGCCGACACTCGCCAGACCCGATCAGGAAATCGCTCGCGACCCCGGCACCGAGGACTTGCCCGGTTCTCGCGCGCCCAGGCTCGACGAGCCGGACCGGGGCGTGAGCCCGAGCCGCCGCACGATCTCGGCGGCCTCCTCGGCCGGAGCGCGGCCGGCGTCGATGGAGATCGCGCGCTCGTCGGCGTCAGGCGCCTCGAGTGTGGCCACCTGCGAATCGAGCAGGGAGGTCGGCATGTAGTGGTCGAGGCGCGTCGCAAGCCGGCGCCCGATCAGGTCCGTCGACCCGGTCAGGTGCACAAAGATCACGTTGTGCTCGCGCAGCACGTCGCGGTAACGGCGCTTGAGCGCCGAGCAGGTGATGATTCCCGGCGCCCCCGCCATGGTGTGCTCGATGATCCACGAGGAGACCGTGTCGAGCCAGGGCGCGCGGTCATCGTCGTTCAAAGGCCGACCGGCAGACATCTTGTCGATGTTCGCCTGGGGATGCAGGTCGTCGCCCTCCTCGAGATCCCAGCCCAGCTGGCCGGCGAGGAGCCCCGCCACGGTGGACTTGCCGGATCCGGAGATGCCCATGATCACAAGCACGGGCTGCTGAGTCTCGAACATGCTAGATCACGATATTCAGCAGGAGGACGCCGGCAAGGCCGACCACGGAGATCAGACATTCCATCACGGTCCAGGTCTTCAGATTCTGCCCGACGGTCGTGCCGAGATACTCCTTGACGAGCCAGAACCCGGCATCGTTGACGTGGGAGAGGAAGAGCGAACCGGCGCCGATGGCGAGAACCATCAGCGAGACATCCGTGCTGCCCAGGCTGGCCGCGACGGGGGCGAGGATGCCGGCGGCCGTCACGGTGGCGACGGTGGCCGACCCGGTAGCGACGCGAATCAGGGCGGCGACGAACCACGCCAGCACGAGCACCGAGACGCTGCTGCCGGCCACGGCGTCGGCGATGACGGTGCCGATGCCGGTGTCGATGAGCACCTGCTTGAACCCGCCGCCCGCACCCACGATGAGCAGGATGCCCGCGATCGGCGGGAGGGAGTCGGAGAGGGACCTGGCGACCCCGGCGCGGTCCATGCCGCCACCGCGACCGAAGACGATCATCGCGTAGATCACAGCGATGCCGAGGGCGATCATCGGCGTGCCGAGGAAGTCGAGCGTGGCGTTGAGAGGCGAGGTGGATCCCGGGTCGATCGCGTCGGCGATCGATCGGGCGAGCATCAGCACGACGGGGAGCAGGATGCCCGAGATGGTGATCAGGAAGCTCGGGCGCCGCATGTTCTCGCCCAGACCCTGATCCTCGTTGGTGAGGAACAGGGCCGGCACAGGCACGGAGACCCAGCGGCTCGCGAACCGGCTGAAGATCGGGCCGGCGATGATGACGGTCGGAATGGCGATGAGCACGCCGATCGCGAGAGTGAGCCCGAGGTTCGCATCGAGAGTGGTCACGGCCACGAGCGGACCGGGGTGCGGCGGCACCAGGCCGTGCATGACGGACAGGCCGGCGAGGGCCGGGATGGCGATGCGGATGAGCGAGAGCCCGCTGCGGCGGGCCACCAGGATGATCACCGGGATGAGCAGCACGAGGCCGACTTCGAAGAACATCGGCAGGCCGATCAGCCCGCCGATCAGGGCCATCGTCCACGGCAGGGTGCGGGCGCTCGAGCGCGTCACCAGCGAGTCGACGATGCGGTCGGCTCCGCCGGAGTCGGCCAGCAGCTTGCCGAACATGGCGCCGAAGCCGACCAGGATGCCGACGCCGGCCATGGTGGCGCCGAAGCCGGCGCTGAAGCTCGTGACGGCGGCGGCGGGAGCGAGGCCGGCCCCGACGCCGACGCCCACGGCGCCGATCGAGAGGGCGAGGAACGGATGCACCTTGAGCCAGGTGATGAGCAGGATGATCACCGCGACGCCGACGAGGGCGGCGAGGATGAGCTGGAGGTCGCTGCCGGCCGGTTCAATCGGAACCACCGGAGCCGCGTAGGGAAGAATCATCTGAATTTCCATTCCGAGGCTGCTTCACTGCGACCTCATCGTCCAATAATCTGATTAATCAGATATTTGAGTTTGGCACACGAATCGCGACTCCGGGACCAACGCCGGTACGATCACGATGGGCGACGTAGCGACGACGCGCGCGGCCAGTCCGCAGGGAGAAGCTGAGATGAACCGTGGGGCGGGCGCAGGAGTGTGGCGTGAGCGAGGGCTTCATGCGCGGGTGGTGAACTCGCTGGGCCAACAGATCGTCGACGGCGGATACCTGACCGGCGACATCCTGAACCTGGACGTGATCAGCGAGGAATTCGCGGTTTCTCGCTCCGTGCTGCGCGAGGCACTGCGGGTGCTGCAGTCGCTGGGTATGGTCGAGCCGCGGCAGCGGGTGGGCACCCAGGTGCTGCCTCGCACCTCCTGGGACCTGATGCACCCGCAGATCATCTACTGGCGCGGACGCGGCACCGACTATCTCACCCAGATGCGCGAGATGCTCGAACTGCGCCTCGGCATCGAGCCTGTGGCCGCCCGACTGAGCGCGCGCCTGATGACCGCCGAGCAGCTGGACGCGGTGCGGGCGGCAGCCGAGGGCATGGTCGCGGCTGATCTTGCCGGCGACGGTCGCGGGTTCCTCGAGGCCGACATCGAGTTCCACTCCCTGATCCTGATCGCCTCCGGCAACAGCGTGATGGGGCACTTCGCCGGCACGGTCGCGGCGCTCCTCCGCACGCGCGAGGAGGAGAAGCGCTTCACCATCACCGAGTACACGCCGCCGTCGGCCCACCGGCACAACCAGCTGGCCGAGGCGCTGTTCGCGCGCGACGAGGATGCCGCGTACCGCTGGTCGTATGCCACGATCGAAGCCACCCTGACCGAGTTCATCCAGGAATCGGGCCGCGCCGAACGGGGCCTCGGGGCCTGAGGCTGCCGGCCTGGCGCAGTGTCCGTTGCCCGGCACCTCGTGCTCAGAGCCGGGCGAGCCGCTCGATGTCCTCCAGGAATTCGCTGGCGACCTGGGCCGACACGGTCGTGCGGGTCGACCGGATCGCGACCAGGTAGTCCTCGGTGCCCGGGCCGCCGGGCGTCGACTCGTCCTCCCCCTCGAACAGTGCGCGTTCCAGCGCCTGCTGGGAGGCGCGCCGGGCGGCGTACTCGATGTCGGCTGGTGAGAACCCGTCGCTTGCGGTGACGAGCGCGCTCAGGTCGACCGTGCTTTTCCTGCCCTCGGGGATGTAGCGCTCCCAGATGGCCTGGCGGGCGGCGACATCCGGAAGCCCGATCGGGATGACGTAGTCGAAGCGTCCGTGCCGGAGAAAGGCGGAATCGAGGGCGCGGATGAAGTTCGTGGCGCAGACCAGGAGCCGGCCGGGCTGCTCGCGGAAGGCGGGAATGATCTTCAGCAGCTCATTGGTGACGCCCTGCAGCGCCGAGGGTGGCTCGCCGCCGCGTTGCGCCGCGATCTCCTCGACCTCGTCGATGAACACGACCGCGTGCTCCAGCTCGGAGATCTTCAGGAAGGTCTCCCGAAGCGCACCGGCAAGGCCCTTGGGGTCAGCCGCGAGCCGCGAGGGGAAGACCTCGACAAAGGGCCATTCCAGCCGCGACGCGATGGCCTTTGCGAAGGTGGTCTTGCCCGTTCCGGGAGGCCCGAAGAGCACGACCGCCTTCGGTGGCACGACGCCGTACTGTTCGGCCATGTCGGGTTTGGCCAGCGGCATGACGAGCCTTCGTTCGAGCAGCTCCTTTTCGGTGCGCATGCCGCCGACGCCCTCCCAGAGATCGCGCGGCAGGATGCGCCCGCCCAGTTCGCTGAGCGACCGCAGCTCCTCGCGCTGCACCGGGATGTGGCGCTCGAAGTAGCGCAGGTGCTGCTTGACCTCGAAGCCCCGCTTCACGAAGGCGTCGACGCGCGTGGCCGATTCGGGCATCAGCGCGGACAGCTTGGTCAACGCGTGCCGGGACATCTTCTTCTCGAGGGTGGCCAGCAGGGCCGTGCCGATGCCGCGGCCCTGGTAGCGCTGCGCGGTGGCGAGGAAGACGACCCAGCCCTGGGCGTGGGCGGCGCGGCCCACGGCGGCCCCGACGACCTCGTCGCCGGCAAGGGCGACCACGGCGTCATCCTTCTGGCAGGAGGCCAGCACCTCGGACAGGCCGTAGACGGGCTCCGTCTTGGCGGCCGTGATCTCTTCCCAGAGGCGAAGGATGCCGTCGAGGTCGTCCGAGTGAAAGTCGCGGATCCGCCAACCAGTCATGAGTGCTCCTTCGCGCCGACACGTACGCTTCCCAATCTATGGCACTTGCGGCGCCGAACTAGCGATCAGCCAAGCGGCGGGCAAGGTAAGGCGCGGTGCGGCTGTGCGGGTGCCGCGCGACGGCATCCGGGGTTCCGGTCGCCACGATCTGGCCGCCCGCATCTCCGCCGGCCGGTCCCAGGTCGATCACCCAGTCGGCGGCGGCCACCACATCGAGGTTGTGCTCGACGACGATCACCGTATTGCCGGCGTCGACGAGGCGGCCCAGCTGGGCCAGGAGAAGGCGGACATCCGCGGGGTGCAGTCCGGTGGTCGGCTCGTCGAGGAGGTACATCGTGTGGCCGCGGCGGGCGCGCTGCAGTTCGGTGGCGAGCTTGATGCGTTGGGCCTCGCCGCCGGAGAGCTCGGTGGCCGGCTGGCCGAGACGCAGGTAGCCGAGCCCGACCTCCCGCAGGGTGGCGAGGCTGCGGGCAGCGGCCGGCACGTCGGCGAGGAAGCCGGCGGCCTCCTCGACGCTCAGGCCGAGCACGTCGGCGATGGACTTGCCGTGATAGGTCACCTGAAGGGTCTCCGGGTTGTAGCGCGAGCCAAGGCAGGTCGGGCAGGGCGTGTAGCTGCCGGGCAAGAAGAGCAGACCGACGCTCACCGAGCCCTCTCCGAGACAGGTCTCGCAGCGGCCGCCGGGCACGTTGAAGGAAAACCGCCCGGCGCCGTAGCCGCGCTTCCGGGCCTCGTCCGTGGCCGCGAAGGTCGCGCGCACCGCGTCGAAGAGCCCGGTGTAGGTGGCCAGGTTGGAGCGCGGAGTGCGCCCGATCGGCTTCTGGTCCACGCGCACCAGGCGGTCCACGGCCTCCAGGCCGGTGATCCGGTCGACCCGCGCCCGCGGCTCGGGGTCGCCGCGTTCGCCGTCGTTGCCGTCGTCGTCGTCGTTGCCGTCGTCGTCGACGGCGCCTGCGGCTGCCGTCGGATCAGAGGCGACGGCGACGTCGGACTCCGGATGCAGCGCGAGCCGCACGGCATCCGCCAAAACCTGGCTGACCAGGGTGGATTTGCCCGAACCGGACACGCCGGTCACCGCGGTCAGCACACCGAGTGGGAAGCCGGCGTCGACGCCTCGGAGGTTGTGCCGGGTGACACCGTGCAGGCCCAGCCAGCGTTCTGGTGTGCGCAGCGCCGCGGGCTGGGGCGCGTCGGGCTGGAGCGTGGCTGGCGCGGCCGGCTCCGGCGCGGCCGGGAACAGGAACTGCCGGGTAACCGACTCCGACACATCGGCCAAACCTGCGATGGGTCCGCTGTAGAGCACGACGCCGCCGCCGGCCCCGGCCAGCGGGCCCACGTCGACGACCCAGTCGGCGCGGCGCACGATGTCCATGTTGTGCTCGACGACGAAGACCGAGTTGCCGGATGCCTTCAGCTGCTCCAGCACGAGCAGCAGCGGTTCGGCGTCGGCCGGGTGCAGCCCGGCCGACGGTTCGTCGAGCACGTAGATCACGCCGAACAGGCCCGAGCGCAGCTGGGTGGCGATGCGCAGGCGCTGCATCTCGCCGGGGGAGAGGGTGGGCGTCGCGCGCCCGAGGCTCAGGTAGCCGAGGCCCAGTTCGAGCAGCACCTCGATGCGGGCGAGCAGGTCTCGGGTGAGGGTCACGGCGGCCTCCGTGGGCTCCGCGGCGTGCGGCCTCGCGGTGTGCGGCTCCGCGGAATCAGGCGCGGCGGTGCGCTCGGCGCCGCTCGCCCGGAGCGTCGGGCGAAGCAGCTCGGCGAGCACGGTCAGCGGCAGCAGGTTGAGCTGGGCGATCGACCGGCCGGCCACCGTGACCGCCAGGGCCGCGGGCGTGAGACCGCTGCCGTCGCACAGCGGACATGGGCCGGATTCGACGAACCGCAGCGCGCGCTCCCGCTGACTCTGGCTCTTGGAGTCGGCCAGGGTGTGCAGCACGTAGCTCCTCGCGCTCCAGAATCGGCCCTGGTACGGCTTGGCGATGCGGTCGCGCTGCGGGGTGACCTCCACCACGGGCTGTTCCTCAGTGAACAGGATCCAGTCCCGCGCAGAGCGCGGCAGGTCCTGCCAGGCGGTGTCCACGTCGTAGCCAAGGGTGATCAGGATGTCCCGCAGGTTCTTGCCCTGCCAGGCGCCCGGCCAGGCCGCGACGGCGCCGTCACGAATGCTCAGGGCAGGGTTGGGCACGAGGGTTGCCTCGGTCACGGTGTGCGCCGTGCCGAGGCCGTGGCACTGCGGGCAGGCGCCGGCCACGGTGTTGGGGGAGAAGGAGTCGGACTCGAGGCGTGGGGCAGCCGCCGGGTACATGCCGGCCCGGGAATACAGCATGCGCAGCGAGTTGGACAGGGTGGTCAGGGTGCCCACGCTCGAGCGGGAGCTGGGCGCGCCTCGGCGCTGCTGCAGGGCCACGGCCGGCGGCAGCCCCATGATTTCGTCAACCTGCGGGGTGTGGCCCTGCTGGATCAGCCGACGCGCGTAGGGCGCGACGGACTCCAGAAACCGGCGCTGGGCCTCCGCGAAGATGGTGCCGAACGCCAGCGACGACTTTCCGGAGCCGGAGACCCCGGTGAAGGCGACGATGGCGTCCCGGGGAACGTCGACATCAACGTTCCGGAGGTTGTTCTCCCGAGCCCCGCGCACCTGCACGTAGCCCGCGAATGGCGCGTTCCCTAGTGCGGTCGACGGAGCGTTCCGGGTCGAGGCGGCGGTGTCGGCGTCAGGGCGAGGCGGTTGCATCCGCCGACTCTAGCCCGAACGTCTGGGCGGATGCCGGGCTAGAGACAGTGGACCTGAGAGGCGACGCGGTATACTGGTGAATTGCGATCCCGTCCGCTGATGGTGGTGGGCCGGTCTTCATCTCGATGCTCAACCGTGACAGATCCCGATGTTCTACCGTGACAATCTCGATCGCTCTTCTATTGAACCAGGCTCAGCGGCGTGCCGTTCAAACCACGTTTGAGACTGAGAGAACCATTGGCTGATACATCCGGATCCACCGCTACCCACTACGTTTCCCTGCTGCGTTGGGCGTCCCTGAAGAGAGCGTTCCTGTCCCGCCAGTCCCCGCCGAGCGCCGCCCCAATCGGCGAGCGTCGCTGAGTACCCCATGGCCGACCGCACCACTCCCACCGGTTCCGATCAGCAGGTACCTGCCAACCAGGTCTCGATGCCCCGCTGGGCCGAACTCAAGCGCGCTTACGTCGCGCGGCTCTCGAAGAGCGAGCGCGCCGCACTGGCCGCAGCCGCCGAGCATGCGAACGACCCCCCGGAGTGACCCGTCGGTTCCCCTGAGCCGTTGTAGAACCAATTCGACGGAGATTTTGGCGTGAAAGCGCTCTTTCGCAGGATTTAGGTCCGATTCGCGCAAAATCTCCGTCGAATTCGTTCGGGCCGTAAGGGCGCGCCGGTCACGGCAGGCGCAGGTGGTCAACGGGCATCATGACCAGCGGCGCGCGCAATTCCATCAGGTCCCGGGCGTGCTGGTCGAGCCGCTTGTCCTCCGGGGTGATCAGCGTCAGTGGTTCTACCGGCTCGGCGTGCCCGTTCGCGCCGAGTGCGACGAAAATGCTCATGCACTGCGTCGTGAGGTGCAAATCGTGGGGCGTGCGTGGACTGCCCGAGCGCACCCGGATGCTGATGTGCATGCTGCGCTTGCCTGTGTGGATGAGCCGGGCATCCACTTCGACGATGTGCCCGATGTGGATCGGCCGGTAGAAGTGGATGCCGCCCGAGTAGACGGCAACGGCCGCTACGGAGCTCCAGGCCGCCGCCGTAGCGAAGGCGGCCTCATCGATCCAGCGCATCACGGTTCCGCCGTGGGCGTTGCCGCCCCAGTTCGCGTCGGCGGGGTCGGCCAAAAACCGGAACACCGTGCCTGGCGTGGTGCTGTCATCGGTATATTCCTGTGAGCGCATGACAGTCTGGATGCGCTTGCGCGGCTCGAGCCGGGCCGTCGCGTTCTCTTGCAGCTCCCGGTCGACGTCGGAGTGGGGCACCCACAAGGGAACTTCCTGCGGCTTCCCGGCATCGTCGACGGCGACGAAGACGAGGATGCAGTGGGTCGCCGGACTGTATTCGCGGGCGCGGACATCCGTGGTCTCGACCGTGACAAGCACGTGCATGCTCGTGCGTCCGGTGTGGATGATGCGGGCGTGCACCTCGACCAGGTTGCCGGGCTTTATCGGCCGGGTGAAGTGCACATTGCCGACGTAGGCGGTGACCGTGTCGGATGCGCTCCAGCCCACCGCACAGGCGTAAGCGGCCTTGTCAATCCACTCGAGCACGCTGCCAGCGGCCACGGTCGCGCCCGAAGCGGCGACGTCGGCGGGAACGGCCATGAACCGCAGGGTGATGCGGTCGTCGGGCATGCCCGCGTCGAATTGCGACATCGAACGGACAGGTGCGGCGGTCACGGATACTCCAACGAAAGCAGGTCAGGGGCTTCGGTCCAGACTTTCACATCCGGGCAGGCTGCGGGACAGGGCTGCGGGACAGGGCTGCGGGACAGGGCCGCGGGACGGGGCAGCCGGGACGGGGCAGCCGGGGCAGGGGAGTCGGGTGCGGGCCAGACCGTTGCCGGTCAGCCGTGGGTGCGGCGGTGTTCCTCGAGCGCCTCGACGACAAGGTCGTGGTCATCGCGCTGGACCAGCCCGGAGACGCCGACGACGCCGATGAGCGAGCCCTGTACGCGCAGGGGGAAGGCGCCGCCGTGCGCGGCGTGTGTGTTCGGGTCGAGGTTCGAGTCGGTGCTGAAGTCGCGGGAGTTCGCTCGGAAGCGCATGCCCACGGCGTAGGAGGAGTTGGCGAAGCGCCGCACCACCCGGAACTTGTTCTCGAGCCAGGCGTCATTGTCGGCGCAGGCACCGGGCAGGGCGGCATGGAAGACGCGCTGGTCGCCGGACATGATCGATACCGCGATCGGATGCCGCCGGGCGTTGCCGAGTTCCACGAGCCGCGACCCGACGGCCCAGGCGTCGCCCACGTCGAAGGAGTCGAACTGAATGACACGTTCCTGCTCGAGAAGCAGCGGAAGAAGGTCTGCGGCGTCGTGCGCGTCGGTCATCGCATGCCTTTCGGGTTGAATGATGAACAGGGCAGAGGCGCCCGCAGTCAGTCTTCCACTCCCGCGCTCGCAACGGGAGCCGGTGCTAACGCAAACGGGTCGCCGAATATCGATAAGCGTCGATATGCTAGGAGGACCGTCATCACGGACAAGTCGTCCCCTCTGGATGCCGGTCTAGGAGATGGTCACCCATGGCACACATCGAGATTTTCGAACCGGGACTGTGCTGCGGCACAGGCATCTGCGGAGTCGACGTCGACCAGGCGCTGGTCACCTTCTCCGCGGACCTCGATTTCACCCGCGCGAACGGCGGCGACATTGCCCGATTCAACCTGGCCCAGGAGCCCCTCGCCTTCGTGCAGAACGAGGTGGCCCGCCAGTTCCTGCACACCGTCGGCCAGGAGGGCCTGCCCGTCACGCTCGTAGGGGGAGCCACCGTGCTCACCGGCCGCTACCCGACCCGCGCCGAGCTCGCGAGCTGGACCGACGTGGCGGCTGTCGACACCGGCGCGGCCAGTCACCGTGCGGCCGTGCAGCCGGAGGGAACGGTGCGGCTGCTAGCCATGGCCGGGTCCGGTAGCGCCACAGCCACCGAGCTCACTGAAAATACCGCGGGCGCCGATGCCGGCTGCTGCGGCAACGGCGGCTGCTGCTAGGGCCGATCATGACGACCCTGCGCTTCCTCGACGACGCCCCACGTTTCCTCTTCTTCACCGGCAAGGGCGGGGTCGGCAAGACCTCCATCGCGTGCGCGAGCGCGGTGCGTCTGGCCGAGTCCGGGGCATCCGTGCTGTTGGTCAGCACCGATCCGGCCTCCAATGTGGGCCAGGTCTTCGGGGTGACCATCGGCAACACGGTCACGCCGATCGCGGCGGTGCCCGGCCTGTCGGCCCTCGAGATCGACCCCGAGCAGGCGGCCGCGCAGTACCGCGAACGCATCGTCGGCCTGGTGCGCGGCCTGCTGCCGCCCGCCGAGATGGCCTCGATCGAGGAGCAGCTCTCGGGTGCCTGCACCACCGAGATCGCCTCGTTCAACGAGTTCACCGACCTGCTGACGGATGCCGCGTGGACGGCCGCGTACGACCACATCCTCTTCGACACGGCCCCCACCGGGCACACCATCCGTCTGCTGCAGCTGCCCGGGTCGTGGACCGACTTCCTCACCGAGGGCACGGGCGACGCGTCCTGCCTCGGGCCGCTCTCCGGCCTCGAGAAGCAGCGCGCCGTCTACGCCGAGGCCGTGGCCGCCCTCGCCGACCCTGCCCGCACCCGGCTGGTGCTCGTGGCGCGCGCCCAGGGCGGCGCCCTGCGGGAGGCCGCCCGCACCCAGGCAGAACTCGCCGCCATCGGCATGCAGCGTCAGCACCTGGTGGTCAACGGCATCCTGCCGGCCGGACCGGCAACGCTTTCTGATGCCGATGCGGGCACGCCCGCCGAGGCCGACCCGCTCTTCGACGCCATCCGGGTGCGCGAACAGCAGGCGCTCGCCACGATGCCCGCGGGGCTGCGCACCGCGCCCACCGACTACGTGGGGCTGAAGAGCACCAACATGGTCGGCTTGGCCGCGCTCCGCAGCCTGCTCGAGCCTGAAGTCGTCTCGACACTGGGCACCGGAATCGCCACGGTCGCTCCGGGGGCCCCGCTCTCGGCCCTCGTCGACGAGATCGAGGCCGGAGGCCACGGCCTGGTGATGCTGATGGGCAAGGGCGGTGTGGGCAAGACCACGCTCGCGGCGGCGATCGCCGTCAGCCTCGCCGAACGCGGGCTGCCCGTGCACCTCACCACGACCGACCCGGCCGCGCACCTCGATGACACCCTGGCCGGCGGGCTGGCGAACCTGACCGTGTCCCGGATCGACCCGGCCGTCGAAATCGCCAACTACACCGAGCGGGTCATGCGCACGAAGGGCGCTCACCTCGACGCGCAGGGCCAAGCCATGCTCCGCGAGGACCTGCGTTCGCCGTGCACGGAGGAGATCGCCGTGTTCCAGGCCTTCTCCCGCGTGAGCCGGGAGGCGAAGGGCACCTTCGTCGTGATGGATACCGCGCCCACGGGCCACACCCTGCTGCTGCTGGATGCGACCGGGTCGTACCACCGCGAGGTCACCCGGCAGCTGGGCGGCGGCATCCGTCTGACGACGCCGATGATGCGGCTGCAGGACCCGGAGCAGACGAAAGTGATCCTGGTCACCCTCGCCGAGACCACGCCTGTGCTCGAGGCCGCGGAGCTGCAGGCCGACCTGGAGCGGGCCGGCATCACCCCGTGGGCGTGGATCGTGAACAACTCGATCGCCGCGGCGGCGCCGACCAACCCGCTGCTGCTCGCGCGGGCCCGGAACGAGCTCCCCGAGCTCGAGCACGTGCACGAGAAGCGCGCCCCGCGGCTCGCGGTGGTGCCGCTGCTGGCGGAGGAGCCGGTGGGCATTCCGGCGCTGCTCGCGCTCGCCGCGGGGCGGCAGCCCGCGCCGGCATCCGTTCGCTAGCTGGCCGGTCGGCCAGCGAGGGGGTCGGCCGGTGTTCCAGCCCCTACGTCTGTCGAGTCTGAGGTCCCGCAGTACCTGCGTCCCGAACGAATTCGACGGAGATTCTGGCCAAATCGGGTTCAAACAGTTGGAAAGAGCGCTCTCAGCACAAAATCTCCGTCGAATTGGTTCGACACCGAGGGCGGGATGCCAGCTGTGCGGAAAGCGTCCACGCGGTGCGGTCGACTCGCACCTGCCGCAGTGAAATAACCAATCGTCAGGACTGACCCGGTTAGCGCACGACCGGCCGGGCCGTGGTGCCGCGCACGGCAGACCAGACGACGATGACGCCCGCGAGCACCATGGTGACCAGCCCGAGCCCGGAGTAGCCGATCGCGCTCAGGATCAGGCCGGCCAGGGCTCCGCCGAGGGCACCGGCCCCGTTCATCGATAGGTCGGAGAAACCCTGCAGGGCGGCGCGGTCGTGCACGCCCACCACCTCGGCGATCAGCGCCGAGCCGGCGACGACGGATGCCGACCAGCCCAGTCCGAGCAGGATCAGCCCCACCGTCATGGCAGTTTGTGACTCCCCGGCCAGCCAGAAGATCGCCAGCGAGACCAGCAACAGGCTCTGGCCGATGAGGATGACGGGCATCCGTCCCAGCCGGTCGGCCAGCCAACCGAAGACGGGCGAGAGCGCGTACATGCCGGCGACGTGGAAACTGATGGTCAGCCCCACCAGCGTCAGGGTGGCGCCGTGGTCGCGCAGGTGCACCGGGGCCATCGACATCAGGGCGACCATGGTGGCGTGGCTGCAGGCGATCACAACCACTGCGAAGCGGGCCTGCGGGTTGACGCGCACGATGGCCAGGCCGCCGCGCCGCGTGCCGCCGACAGGGTCGACCTCGCGTGCGGCGAGGGCGGTGAGCAGCGGGTCGGGGCGGAGTCCGACCGTGTAGACAACGGCCGCGCCGACCGTGGCGATCAGGGAGAAGGCGAAGGCACCGGTCAGAGGGGGCAGGCCGAGGGCCTTCCCCACGGTCTCGCCGGGGCCGAACAGGTTCGGGCCGAGCACGGCGCCGATGGTCGTCGACCAGACCACGATGGACAGGTCGCGCGCCCGGAATTGTGTGCTCGCGAGGTCGGTGGCGGCGAAGCGGGCCTGCAGATTCGTGGCCGATCCGGCGCCGAGGAGCATCAGGGCCAGCAGGAGCAGCGGGAAGATGTCGACCGCGACCGAGGTGATGGCGAGAACAGCGCCGGAGCCGGCGATGAGCGAGCCGGTCGCGAGGGAGCGGCGGCGCCCGCGGCGCTGGGCCAGGCGGGCCAGCGGTACGGCCGCGAGGGCGGCGCCGAGGGTGCTCATGGTGGCGGCCATGCCCGACCAGGCGCTGGAGCCGGAGAGCTGCGCGGCCAGCAGGGCGCCGAGGGAGAGCGTCGCGCCCATGCCGATGCCGCCGAGGATCTGGCCTGCGATGAGCACCCGCACGACCGTGCGCTGCAGCGGCGTGTGGTCGGCGGGCGCGGGCGCGGGGCGGGCGTCCGGGGTCACGGGCGCGGGCGCATCCGGATTGGTGGACATCGGGCTCCCTTGTGGCATGTGCGCTGGGGTTTCAGCATACCCCAGGGGGTAATTAGACTTCGACGACGAGCAGGGTGTCGAGGGCGAATGTGGCGGCGCCGCCGTCGCCGGGGGCCTCCGGGTCGGTGGCGAGGTCGCGGCGGATGGTCTCGCAGCGCACGACCCGGGAGGCACCCGGGCTTGCGGGGTCGATGCAGGAACGCAGCAGCTCGGGCGAGTAGAGGATGGCCGGATCGCCCGGTCCGGGAGCCCCGGTCGCGAGGTTGGTCTGGTCGTGCCCGAGCGCGACCAGGTGCCCGCCGGGGGAGAGCCACCCGGCGGCGCGGGCCAGCACGGCGCGCAAGGCGGGCTCGGGCAGGTGCAGGTACATCACGGTGACCAGGTCGAAGCTTTCGCCTGACGGATCCCAGGTCGTGGCGTCGCCGACCTGCCAGTCCACCGACACGCCTGCCTCGGCGGCGTGCGCTTCGGCCAGGCCGACGGCTTCGGCGGAGAAGTCGACCGCCGTGACCGTCCAGCCGTGGCCGGCCAGCCAGATCGCGTTGCGACCGTCGCCGGTGGCCAGATCCAGCGCACGCCCCGGCGGGAACGGGCTCACGGTGTCCTGCACGATCTGTGCCGGCAGAGCCGACCACAGACGTCCGGCCTGGCCGGCCTGTGCCTCACGGGCGAGGCGGTAGCGGGTGTCCCATTCGGTGGCGTCCATGGCGTGTCCTCTCGGCGGGCATCCGTCGGTGTGAAGGGATGCTGCGCGATGGCCAGTTTCGCACGGAAGCGGCGGCTCAGCGGGAGAGCGCTGCCAGCTCGGCCCGGGTGGAAGCACCCACCTTGCGCAGCAGGTTGGCGACGTGGAACTTGACCGTGTTCTCGCTGATCGAGAGCGTCTCGGCGATCGCCCGGTTGCGGGCGCCGGAGGCGACCAGCTCGAGCACGCCCTTCTCGCGCGGGCTCAGACCCCACGCGGCGGCGGCCGTGAGCGGTGCGAGCGGCACGTCGAGGGGGAGGGTGACGGTCATTTCGGACCCCCAGCCGGTCGTCGCCTCCAGCCGCAGCGAGCCGTTCAGTGCGGCCACCCGGCTCGTCAACCGGCTGACGCTCGGGCTGTCCGGGGTGAGGTCGCCGGAGCCGTCGTCGCGGATGTGGATCAAAAGGTTGCTGCCGTCGCAGTCCCAGTGCACGCGCACGCGGGCCACCCCGGCCTGCTCGACCAGAGCCAGGACCGCGCCGCGCACGATGGCCCGGGCGGCGTGGGCCACCTCGCCGGGCAGGGCCCGGCCGTTCACGGGCGGCTCGATGAACTGCACGTCGAGGTCGCCGAAGCGCACGAGCGGGCGCAGGTCATCGCGCAGGCGTTCGAAGGCCCGAGCAACGGGCTCCTCGGTGAGGGACCGGTCGAGGTCGGAGACGGCGCGCAGCGCCACCATCGCCGTCGCGGCCAGGTCGATCGCGGTTTGCCGGGCCGAGGCGTCGCTCGTGTTCCGGGAGCGGAGCACGGCGAGCAGGGACTCGAGCGTGGTCGCCTGCGTGTCGGTCAGGTCGGCGACGACCCGGGCGCGCTCTGCGGCGGCCGAGCGGGAGTCGAACGGCTCGATCGAGGGGGCTGGGCGCTGACTATTCACCTCAGCATCCTACCGGAGGCGCGTTCAGCCATCCGTTCGGGTAGGTGCACCGCCCGTTCGGTGGGCCTCCTGCCCGCCCGAAAGAGTGGACCATAAGGGGATGCCCTCTTGCACCGACACCCCCGTGACACTGACCGTGACCGAGTCGCTCGCCGCCATCGCGGCCGAGAACGCCGGGATCGTGCGCCAGCTCTTGACGACGGCGACCAAGAACAGCGCGAACACCACGAACAGCACGAACAGCAGTGACGACACGGCCGGCCTCCCGACCCTCGACCAGGCTGCGGCCGCCCTGCGGGGAGCCCGGCGCGTGTTTGTGCTCGGCGCGGGCCGGTCCGGCCTGGCCCTGCGCATGACCGCGATGCGGCTGATGCACCTCGGGCTCGACGTGCACGTGGTCGGCGAGGTCACCACCCCGGCGATCGCGGCCGGCGACGTGCTGCTGGTAGCGAGCGGGTCCGGCGCGACGGCCGCCGTCGTGCGCGCGGCCGAGACCGCCGCGGCATCCGATGCCCGGGTAATCGCGATCACCACCGCACCGGACTCCCCGCTCGCCGCGCTGGCCGCGGTGACCGTGGTCGTGCCGGCCGCCCAGAAGCAGGACCACGACGAACTCCGGTCACTGCAGTACTCGGGCGCGCTCTTTGAACAGACCGTCGTCGTGCTCGGCGACGCGATCTTCCACAGCCTGTGGAAGGCATCCGGGGCCACGGCCGACGAACTGTGGCCGCGGCACGCCAACCTCGAATAATGCTTTTCACTCACTCAGACCTATCAGACCTCACCAGACGTCACCAGAACCGGAAAGAAGACCATCATGAAGCTTCAAGTCGCCATGGACGTACTCACCACGGATGCGGCCCTCGAGCTGGCCGCGAAGGTTGCACCCTACGTGGACATCATCGAGCTCGGCACCCCGCTGATCAAGGCGGAGGGGCTGCGTGCCGTGACCGCCATCAAGGCCGCTCACCCCGACAAGACGGTCTTCGCCGACCTCAAAACGATGGATGCCGGTGAGCTCGAGGCCGACCTGGCGTTCACCGCCGGCGCCGACCTGGTGACCGTGCTCGGCACGGCCGGGGACAGTACCATCGTCGGGGCCGTCGCCGCGGCCACGAAGCATGGCAAAGGCGTCGTCGTCGACCTGATCGGCGTCGCCGACAAGGTGTCGCGGGCCCGCGAAGTGACAAAGCTCGGCGCCGTCTTCGTCGAGATGCACGCCGGCCTTGACGAGCAGGCGGAGCCCGGCTTCTCGCTCTCGACTTTGCTCAACCAGGGTGAGACCGCCCGGGTTCCGTTCTCCCTGGCCGGCGGTGTGAGCGTCGCCACCATTGCCTCCGTGCAGCGTGCCGGGGCCCGGGTCGCCGTCGCCGGCGGCGCCATCTACGGCGCGGAGGACCCGGCCGCCGCGGCGGCCGCCCTGCGCGCCGCCATCATCTAGCCACCCCGGAGTTGGCGCGGGAGTCCGCGTGGATACGGAAAAAGCACCCTCGTTTCGAGACGAGGGTGCTTTCTCGTGGGGCCAGGGAGGGGGGGGGTGTCAGCCGAGTAGCATCTTGCCGAGCGTGTCAGCGGAGTAGACGGTCGCGGTCGCCTCGGCGGCCTCGGACGGGGAGCCGTAGCCCCACTCCACGAGGATGGCCGGCACGCCGTGGGCGGCCGCACCTTCCGCGTCGTAGCGGCGGTCACCGACCATGACGGGCTTGCTGAGGTCGGCACCGGCGGCGGCGAGGCGCTCGAGGGCCTCCGCCACGACGTCGGCCTTGGAACTGCGCGTCTCGGTGTCGGTGGAGCCCACGATGGCGGTGAAGTACTGTGCCAGGTCGAAGTGCTCGAGCACCGCGATCGCATTGTGCTGGGTTTTGCTGGTGGCCACGGCCATCGGGATCTTCGCCGCGTGGATGCGCTCGAGGAGTCCGGCGACGCCCGGAAAGATGGCGGTGTCCAGCAGGTGCTTGCCCTGGTCGTCGGCGCGATAGACGGCGACAGCCTCGGCGGCCTCCTCCGGTGTCATTCCGGCGTACTCGCGGAAAGCGGCCAGCAGAGGCGGCCCCACGTAGGCCAGTAGTTTCGCGTCGGCGGGAACCGGGCGGCCCAGCACGGCGAAGGTGCGGGCGAGGGCATTGGTGATGGCCGGGGCGGAATCGGTGATCGTTCCGTCAAGGTCAAATATGATGGCACTCCACGTGCGGGTCAATGTCGAAATCACAGCCTAATACTAGGGGTCGGGGGTCGATCCATCGCATGAATTTAAAGAAAAATAGGAGTAATACGCTTTCGCGCGGGCCGCCAGCCCCTAAAAGAGTTTCGATTGTGTGTCGTCGAGTCCGCGCATGGCGTCGTAGTCGAGAACGAGGCAACGGATGCCCCGGTCCTCGGCCAGGGTGCGCGCCTGCGGCTTGATGATCTGTGCGGCGAAAACCCCGATCACCGGCGCAAGATGCGGGTCGCGGTTCATGAGTTCGAGGTAGCGCGTGAGCTGTTCGACCCCGTCGATGTCGCCGCGCCGCTTCAGCTCCACGGCGACGGATCCGCCCGTGGAGTCGCGCGCCAGGATGTCGACCGGGCCGATCGCCGTCATGTACTCCCGGCGCACCAGGATATGGCCGTCGCCGAGCAGGTGGATGTGCTCGGCCAGCAGCTTCTGCAGGTGGGCCTCGACGCCGTCCTTGATCAGCCCGGGGTCGATGCCGAGCTCGTGGGCGGAGTCGTGCAGCACCTCGTAGATGCTGACGATGAGCTGATCGGCGGTCTTGGCGTGGGTGACCGTCCAGACGGCCGTGACGCCGGCCTCCGTCTGGTCGTCATCGGGCTCGGACAGCGCCAGGCTGCACGGCGGGCTCATCCAGTTGAGCGGCTTGTACGAGCCGCCGTCGGAGTGCACGAGCACGCTGCCGTCCGACTTGATCATGAGCAGGCGGGTGGCCAGCGGCAGATGCGCGCTCAGTCTCCCGGCGTAGTCGACGGAACATTTCGCAATCACAAGGCGCACGGTTCGAGCCTAACCGCGCCGCGGCATACGTTCGCCCACCCTCGACGAACCTCCCGCGCCCCGGGTCCGAACCAATTCGACGGAGATTTTGCCGTTTCGGCTTGAAACAGCCCCAAGACCGGCCTCTAGCGCCAAAATCTCCGTCGAATTCGTTAGGCGGCGGGGGCGCTGGTGCGCTCGCGCGCGGCGGGGGCGGCCAGGCCCGCCAGAACCATCAGCGCCAGGATCAGGAACAGGGCGTTCAGGATGCCCCAGGCCTCCCCGAGCAGGCCGAGCACGGGCGGGCCCACGAGGAACGCGAAGTAGCCGATCATGGCGACGGCGCTCACTCGGGCGGCGGCGTTCTGCGTGTCGTCGGCGGCGGCCGACATGCCCACCGGGAAGCCGAGCGACGCGCCGAGACCCCAGAGCACCGTGCCGCTGTAAAGCAGCCCCTCGTTCGGCGCGAGGATGAACAACACCAGGCCCAGGATGCCCAGCGCGGCGCAGGCGCGCAGCACCGGTACCCGCCCGAACCGGTCCAGGATCGGCCCGCCGAACACTCGGCCGACGGTCATCGCCGTCACGAAGACGCCGAAGATGATGGCGCCCTCCGTGTTGCTCAGCCCGTGCCCGTCGACGGCGGCCAGGGCCAGCCAGTCGTTGGCCGAGCCCTCGGCGAAGGTCATGCCCAGCACGATCGTGCCGATCAGGAGGATCCTCGTGTCACCCCACGCGGACAGGCCGACGCGCAGGCGCTCCCGCCACGGCGGCGCAGGGCGCGGCCCGGCCTCCGCCGTTCCCGGCGCGACGCCCGGCTCCGCGCCCGACGCCGACGCCGTC